>PLST01000471.1:4358-14249 GCA_003164255.1 Acidobacteriaceae bacterium
CTGGACTCAACCCAGCCGCTCAACGACGAGGAGCATCGCCTGCTGATGGCAGTCCACGGCCGCCCCGCGCTGGTCGCCATCAACAAATGCGATTTGAAGAATCCTGCCTTGCCCACTGAGGACCTGGCCGGCCTTCCCGCAGAACAAACCTCCGCTCTCACGGGCGAAGGAATCGCCGCGCTGCGCGAGCGTATTCTGGCTCTCGCCACAGGCGGCGCAGCCTCAGAGCCAGGCATGCTCACCAGCCTTCGCCACCACCAGGCCATCACCACCGCGCTTGCGGCGCTGGCTGACGCTGCCCAGGCGAACGCAAACTCCATCCCGCACGAGATGATTCTGTTGGATCTCTACCGAGCCCTCTGGGCCCTCGACTCACTCACCGGCCAAACCACTTCCGACGACATCCTCAACCTGATCTTCTCCACCTTCTGCATCGGGAAATAGAATGGCAGTCCACACACTCCTTCCGAACTGAGAGCCCCTCATGCCCAGAGTTGCCAAAACGATCATTCCCCGCATCAGGAAATCGCTGCGGGATCGTGGCCTGGTCGCAAGCCTTTTTCGGAGCGTTTTGTTGCCTGTTCATCTCATCAGGGAATATCGGGGAACCAAATCCTTGCGCCTCGAACGAGAAGAAAGCGAATTTGACCAGGCTCATGGTGTTGACACCGAAGGTGAGTTCGGTGGATGGACCTATCTAAGCGACCTGGAGATTTCAAGCCCGAATTGGATTGAAGGAAATAACTATGCGGCCATTGAACCCGAACGGTTTGAGCGCGTCCTTGCCAGTCTCGACATCGCCTTTGAGGAATACACGTTCGTCGATTTTGGCTCAGGGAAAGGTCGGGCGTTGCTGCTTGCGTCCGAGTTCCCGTTCAAGCGAATCATCGGTCTGGAATTCTCTCCGGAATTGCATCGAGTCGCCGAGGAAAATATCCACCGCTACCACTCTGAACGCCAAAAATGCAGGGCCATCCAAAGCAGAAATGTGGACTTTGTCGAGTTCCCGCTCCCTTTGGAGCCCCTGGTTCTCTTCTTTTTTGACCCATGCCAGTTGCGGGTGTTGTCAGAGGTGGTTGCCCGCATAGGCCAATCGCTCGTCGCCAGCCCACGTCCCGTGTACGTTGCCTACGTGGCTGTGCAGCCGGAGAAAGACCAGCTATTCAACTCCGCCGGATTTCTCGAAGAAATTGTCCGGAACACAGAAATGAATTTCGTCATTTACAAGCAAACCGCACTGCCATGAAGCGTTTTCCGTCTAGCGCATATCCGACGTCGATCCAGTCGATCGTCAGTTGCTTTTGATTTGTCGCCGCTATTTCGCGCTCGTCAGGCTCCGGATAATCTCGGCTTCCCGTTGCCGGTACGGCGTCCCGTCCGGATGGAATACATCGTGGAACCAGATCGTCGGTTCGTGGTCGACGTACGGGTGCTGCCACGAGTCCCAAGGCAGGTACGTCTGGCTCTTGCCGGCCACTAGTCCCCAGTTGATCGCGCCCACGCGATATTTGTGCGCCACCGGAAGAACCGTGTCGAACAGGCTGCCCGCGCCACGCGCCATGTACTCCGTGCAGATCAGCGGCCGGCGAAATTGCTGGAGCTGCTTGATCTTCTGCTCGAACTCCTCCGGCCACCCGTAGTTGTGAAAGCTGATCACATCTGACTCTTCCACCTGGATCTTCGCTAGTGGCGGCATCGTATCCACCGAGGTCCAGTCGCCATGCCACAACCCGCTTGTGAGCGGCTGCGTAGGATGCACGGATCGGGCCCACCTGAACACCTGCGGCAACAGGCCGAGGATGATCTCGTTTTTGTTCTTGGGCTCGCCCTTCGCATAGGAGCTGTCGTTCCCGTTGTCCGGCTCATTCCACAAGTCCCACGCCAGAATCCGCTTGTCGTTCGCGAATGCGCCCACCACGCCCTTCGTGTAGTTTTCCAGCCTCGGGTACTGTGCCGGGTCTGCCANNCGCGCGGCAATCGTCAAAAACGTATCGATGCGCTTTTCAAATCCCTTCGGGTCCTGCTCCCACAGAAGGTTGTGCAGAAACACGCGCATCGTGTTCATCCCGATACCCTCGGCCCAGCCCAGTTCGCGATCGATGGTTACCGGATCGAATGTGTCTGCTTGCCACATCTCCAATTCGTTGATCGCCGTCGATGGCAGAAAATTCGCGCCCACAGGCCAGGGCTGCGCAGTGTACCAGGCATCGGCCTGCGCCTCGGTCCAGCGTTGCGCCGGGCCCGCGGATTGTTGAGCGTGCATCCGGGGTCCTGGCAGCACGGCAAAAAAGAACAGCCCGGCGAGTTGCAGCCAGCCGCGAGACCTAACGAGACAGACGTTCACGCATGCTCCTTCCTGAGGGGAAAGAGGATTCTACTGCACTCGTTTGGTGGTGGTCTTTACCAGTTCAGAATGGGTGTCTTGAGACGGCCTTCACTCGGCAGAGCTGGGGCATCCACGCTGGCGTCGCTGGGCGGGGCTACCGTGTCTTCCCTGTCCGCGCGAGCTGCGCTCCGCACCTCTACATCCGCGGCAACCACATCCTCCAGGTTCATGCATGACGCCGGGTCTACCGGGACAATCCTTGCAACCGGCACGCCATTTTTCTGGAGTAAGAAGGAGACGCCCTGGTAGCGAACACGGTTGACGCAGTCAGCAAACATGCGCGCTGCTGTGGTCACGCTAATGACCCGTTCCTTCACGAAATCAGATTATCAGAGTTTATGTAGCTAGGCCGTCAACTTGGCGGTTTTATTCGCCCGCCAACTGCTCCAGCAACGTGTCAAAGTCTTCCAGCTTTGCATACTCGATAATCACTTTCCCGCGCCCGTTGTGATCCTCAATGGTCACCTTCAATCCCAGGGCTCGCTGCAACCGCTCTTTGACTTCCCGCACGTTCGGATCGACCGGCGGCTCTGGTTTCGGCTCCTTTTTTGCCGACTTTTCCGGATGAAGAAGCCCCTGTACATAACTTTCTGTTTGGCGAACAGAAAGCGAAAGTGCGGCGATCCTCTGCGCCGCCTTTTGGATCTCTTCCGCATGTTCAAGCGCCAGCAAGGTACGCGCGTGCCCAAAGCTCAGCTCGCCTGTTTCCACCTTGGCTTGAACCGATGCCGGTAGCCGTAGCAGGCGAAGGAAGTTGGCGACCGTGGCGCGATCCTTGCCTGTACGCACGGCCATCTGCTCCTGGGTCATGTGAAACTCGCGCGCCAGCCGCTCAAAAGCGCGCGCCTGTTCCATCGGGTTAAGATCGGCGCGCTGCAGATTTTCGACAATGGTGATCTCCATCGCCTGCTCGTCCGACACTTGGCGGAGAATAGCGGGTATGGTCGTCTTGCCTGCCTGNNGGCTGCACAACGCCATTCGCCCGGATCGAGTTTGCCAGCTCGGCAAGCTGCTCCTCATTCATCTGTGATCGTGTCTGGAACGGATTGGTGTCGAGCAGTTCGATTGGAATCTCACGCGGTCTGCCCCCTTCCGGCTCGGCCGGCGAAGCGGTGGGAGGGTTCACGCGTGGCAAAAGTGAATCCAGTCCTTTGCCAAGGGCACGGCGCTTAGGGTCGGCGGCTGCTATGTTCATCTAATTTCCTCGTTGCCGGCTGGTGATGCCGGATTGATTCAAATTCGCCTCTACGGAATGCTGATTGCGGATACGTCTCGGGTCGGTCTCCACTCTCATCAGGAGTAAGGCCAGAACGTCACCTTTCCCTGGGGCTTGGCAGCCGCGCGGGATTTGCGCTCTGCGCTGCGCGGGCTCTCCATGTTGTTGCGCGCCAGCAGTTCCCCGGCAAGTTCAAAATAAGCTTCAGTCCCCCGCGATCGCGGATCGTACAACGCCACAGGCTTTCCGTGGCTGGGAGCCTCTGCCAGCCGGATGTTGCGCGGAATCACCGTTCGGAAGAGCCGGTCGCGAAAATGATTGCGCAGTGTGTCCGTCACCTGTTGCGCCAGGTTCGTCCTGTCGTCGTACATGGTCAAAAGTACGCCTTCGATATTCAGGTGGGGGTTGTAGGCGGCCCGCACCCGCTCGAGCGTCGAGATCAGTTCTGAGATTCCTTCCAGGGCGAAATACTCCGCCTGCATCGGAACAATTAGCGTTTCGGCCGCGGAAAGTACATTCAGCGTAAGCAGATCGAGCGCCGGAGGACAATCCAGGATGATCAGCTCGTAGTTCTCCTTCACTGTTTTCAGAGCCAGATTCAGGCGGAGCGCGCGGTCATCTGCCATTGCCAGCTCGATATTTGCACCTGTCAAATTCTTTGATCCCGGCAACAGTGAGAGCAGCTCGATTTCAGTCGGCAGAATTACCTGCTCTGCTGGACAGTCGCCCATCAGCACGTCATAGACTGATCGGCGGTTGTCGTCTCTCTGAAAACCAATGCCCGAGGTAGCGTTCGATTGGGGATCGCAATCCACCAGCAAGGTCTTCATTCCCTCAATCGCCAGGCTGGCCGACAAATTGATGGCAGTCGTGGTTTTGCCCACTCCGCCCTTCTGGTTCACAATCCCGATAATCTTGCCCATGGAGAACAAGAGTAAAAGGGACGAGCGATTTTCCGGTAGGCGCTTGACATGTGGAGAACAGGGCTAACCTGTGGAAAGGCTCCCGGGCGAGATTTGTCACGGGTGAAGCAAAGCTCTGATGCGGAACGGCTTCGATCAGAATTCGCCTGAGAGCTTCTCCGGGACTGAAAAAGCCTCCAACGGTGGAAAACTTCCGTGATTTTGTGTTAGGAATTTGCTCGTGTTCGAGGCCTTTCCGTTATGGGCCCAGGCCCGATCCGGGCGAAACTCGGCTTTGTTCCACGTGGAACATTTCCCAATTCGGCTCCAATTTCCAAAATGTTCCACGTGGAACAACACCCTCCACCATCCATCCAACTCAGACCCTCAGACCCGACTCCTACCCTCCATTCGGTCCGAAAAGTTGAATCCCCCCCCCTTGAAACCGATCCATGGCCCGGCCGCCCCCGCCTCCTTCGCGCAGCCTCGATCCATACCTGCCGGCACATCGTCCAAACGGAGCCAACCCTGGCGGCCACCACCCTCGTCTCCGTTTCCGGCCTCTCCTCCAACACCACCACTACCCCGCCGGCAGATTCCCAGCTAGCTCCTCCCGGATCGCTGACCCGTCCCTCCCTCTCCCCATCGGCCGGGGTCCTAGCCTCAATAGGTCGCACCTTCCTCGGCCTCAACCACCCAAAAACCCATCAACGAATGCCCCTTTTTCACCACAGCCTCCAACGCCAACCTCATCGGCCTTTTCAAGCGTATCCAGCCAAGTGTCCCGCCCATCGGGGAACCTCCGTCGACAAGATCGTCTCCACCGCTTCCGGCGCGGGAAACTCCTCAGCCCGAGTTGCCCCAGCCAACCGGACTGCCCTGGCCGCTTTTCTCAAGGCCGCCGATTGACAGTGTCCCTGGGAAATCAACCTGGACCGCTCCGCAACCGGCCCAGCCACCCCCGCACTGGCTGTCGCCGAAAACGGCTACGCCCTCCAGATGTTCGGCTCATCGGTTCTCGGCATCNNTTTAATTCCCCACCCTGTGAGCCCCTTACTGAAGCGTTATCCTCGCCATCGCTCCAGGCGTTCATGTCACTAGCCCGGCCGACGCCAGCACCGAGTCCACAGGGACGGTCGCCCCCGGCCAAGCAGTACCGAATAGCGAAATCACGCTCCTCAGCCAGCACGACGAGCGTGCCAATGAACAGTCTGCCAACTCCATCGCAGCGCATCTGATCACGCCCCCTACTCTCGTCAGCGATCTGACCACTCTCTACACCGGCGCCAGGAACATTGGCGTCCCGCATCCCATGGCGAACTGCAACTCCCTCCACAACAGTGGCGCCAGCGTGTCGAACAACGGCACCTTCTCCCCATCCGCCGCCTTCACTCTCGCCTTCTCCGGAACACACCTCACCTGCTATGGGCCCGCGCTGAGGGATGTTATGATTCAGGACGTTCAGGAAAAACTTCCCCGGAATGGAAGCAGCACGATGGACATTCCGAACGCCTTCATCGGCAAAACGCAACAGCCTGCACCAGCGGAAATAGCAGCGGCCCTAGGATCGGCTGCACCCATTTGGAGTGATCTCGTTGCTTGGTTCGCGACGGAACTCGGCGTACCTGATCAGGACTGGAAGTCCACCTCGCAAAAGTACGGCTGGACCCTCGTTCTCTCCCTCAAGAAGAGGCGGATCGTTTACCTGGCCCCATGTGCCGGTTGCTTTCGAGCCGCGTTCATCTTGGGAGATAGAGCTGTGGTTGCGGCCCGTAATGCCGGTCTCCCCAAGCCTGTTCTCAAGCTTCTGGATGAAGCGCCGCACTACGCTGAAGGCACTGGCCTGCGCCTGATGGTAAGAACCGCAAAGGACGTTCCGCCAGTCAAAAAATTCGCTCAGATCAAACTGGCGAACTGACGCTCAGCCGGCCAAGCGCAAGCAACCGCTCGTCGCCGCCGGGCAAGGGAATCGGACTCTGCCAGGAAAACCCACGTCCCGCCCTGAGCTGCAACCGGTCAAGGTCTCTTTGCGTCGTCATCAGAGCCAGCCAGCCGCCAGACGCAACCAACCGCGCAGCTGTCTCCACCGCCTCATCCATCCTGTCGACCGCGCGCAATGTAATACATTCGTATTGCATTTTCAGCAACTCGGCACGACCCGCATGCACGTTAGCCGAGACACTAAGCACCCTCACCACTTCCTGGAGAAATGCAGCCTTCTTGCCTTGGGCCTCCGCAAGTGTCACCTCAATCTCCGGTCGGCATAGCGCGATCGGAATCCCGGGAAACCCTCCCCCCGAGCCAAAATCCAGCAGATTTGCGATCTCTTCTGGAAGTGCCCGCGCACAGGCAATCGACTCCACAAAGTGCCGCGCAAGAATCCCATCTTCATCCCGCACCGCTGTCAGATTGATCCGTGCATTCCAGCGGACGAGCAGCGAAAGATATTCCTCGAATCGGCCTGTCTGCTCCGCGTCCAGTGGATCCACTCTTGCCGCGACAAGCAGCGCATTCAGCCGCATGCCTGCTGAGCCCTCTTCTTCACTCATAACCAGACACCGACTGCTCAATCTGCGGCGTCTTCCACTCACTGGCCGCCTTCACAAAGCTCGCAAACAGTGCACGCGACACCGCACTTTGCGCGTACGTTCGTTCCGGATGCCATTGCACGGCGACGACAAAGTGCTCCGCCGAGTCCAGCTCTACTGCTTCAATCACGCCGTCGTCAGCAGACACCGCACTCACCAGCAGCTTGTCACCGGGAACCCGTACCGCCTGGTGATGGCTTGAATTCACCTGGATCTCGAGCGGCTCTCCTTCGGGAACCAGCCGGCTCAGCCGCGATCCCTTCGCAATCTTCACCGGATGCGCCTCCACCACATCGCGCCCCGGCCGATGATTCACCGCAGTTTTCTCACTCTGCTTCAGTTCCGTCTCAATGTCCTGAATCAGCGACCCATTCCGCCACACATTCAGCGTCTGTGTCCCATGGCAGATGCCCAAAATCGGCTTCTTCAGATTGAAGGCATCCTGCAGCATCAACTCGTCTACTGCCGTGCGTGCAGCGTCGGCCGGGCCGCATTCCGGTATCCGCGCCTCTCCATATCTCTCCGGGTCCACATCAAAACTGCTACCCGGCAGCAGAATCCCGTCGACGCCCGCCAGTATCCGCGCCACGCGATCCTGCGCCTCATTCAGACGCACCACAATACCCCTGGCACCTGCGGCTTCAAGCGCGGCCAGGTACTGCGTCAGAGAACGCTCGTTGTAGTCCGTTTCGCTTAAAGTGGGTTCCGGGATAGCGATGGTTACAGGCATCTCAGCACCAGTGTACGAGCTTCAGCGCAACTCCACGTAGGACGCGCCGCTCCTCAATCGCTCGCAGAGAGCGCGTCTTCTTCCACTTGCTCCTTGGCCATTTCGCGCGCCGGTTGCAGCAACTCTCCGATCGAAGCTCGCAGCCGCGCGCTCAATTCCTCTGTCTGTCGCGGTGTCATCCCCTTCGTCTCAATCGGCTCGCCCACACTCAACGCAAGCTCGCCCGGGTAGAAGTGCCGCGCGTGAATCGGCAGCAAATCGTACACACCCGTCAACGCAATCGGAACCAGCGGCACCTGCGCGCGAATCGCCAGGTAAGCTGCCCCGGAAAGGAACGGCTTCAGCTGACCTGTCTCTGTGCGCCCTCCTTCGGGAAACACGAACAACGACGTTCCACCGCGCAGAGCCTTCACCCCCACCCCCAGGCTCGACATCGATGCATGCGGATTCGCAGTGTCGATGGGAATCTGTCCTGACCGATCCAGGTACCACCCGATAAAAGCGATCGGCCACAACTCTTTCTTCGCCAGAATCCGGAACTGGAAGGGAAGCGCGGCAAAAATAACCGGAGTGTCCATATACGAAGTATGGTTCGATGCGTAAACAGCCACCGGATACTTCTTGAGGTTTTCCGCTCCGCGCACAACCAGCGGGCAACCAGTGCCCCACACAACCGCCCGCGCCCAGAACCGCGCCACACGATGCTGCAACCGGCCACCTTTATCGGCAAACGAGGCAAGCAGCGAGATCGACCCGCAAATCACCGTGATCAGCGTGAGGACTGGTATTTGTATGACGTTTGTCTTCCATCGGTAAATCAATGGCACCGGGTTCGGGCGCGAGCTCATGCACGTTCCCCTTCCGCGCTCAGCAAGATTGATCGCGCTTCGCCCACCAGGTACACCGACCCTGAAACCACAATCAACTCCCCAGCACTGCCACGCGCACCCTCCGCTGCAAGCTCCAGCGCCTGCCTCGCTGAATCCGCCACAACCGCCGACGTCCCCGTCGTCCCCGCAGCCGCCAGCAGATCTTCCATCGTGGCCGCGCGCGCTGCGTGAATCGGCGCAAGAATCACTCTGTCGAACAGCGGAAACAGAATCTGCGCCATCTCGGTCACCGGCTTGTCGCGCAGGCAACTGAAGATTAGAGTCTTCGTCCGCGTGCCTTCCAAGGTGCTGCGCAGTCCCGCCCGCAGCGCCCACGCGCCGGCAGGATTGTGCGCCACGTCCAGAATCCATTGGGCGCCGCCACGCTCCAAGCACTCCAGCCGTCCAGGCCAATACGTCTGCCTGATCCCCTCGGCAATCGAAGCCGTCGTCACGCTGAGCCCATGCCTTGTTCCCAACTCCACCGCCGTGGCAATCGCCAGCGCCAGGTTCCTGTGCTGGTGCTCGCCCGTCAATGGGGAATTCACTTCAATCTCCGACCCGAGCACCCCAATCGAATAAGCGCCCGTTACGCCGGGGCCGGGCAAATACGCCGCGGCGTTCACTCCGCGGACTCCCAACTCCATCGCCGCCTCGCCCAGCACCTGGTTTGCCTCGGGGTGCTGCGGCAGCGTCACCATCGTTCCGCCCTGCCGCAGTATTCCAGCCTTCTCCCGCGCAATTGCAGAAATAGTCGACCCAAGCCAATCCATGTGGTCGAGAGAAATGTCGGTAATCACAGAGAGCAGCGGATCCACAACATTGGTCGCATCCAGCCGCCCGCCCATCCCCACTTCCAGCACCGCCGCCTCGGCCTTCACCTCGGCAAAATACACCAGCGCCTGCGCCGTCAGAATCTCAAAGTAGCTGGGCATCTGCGGCAACTCCCCGCTCATCACCAGGCGCTCTGCTGTGTCGTGCACGCGAAAATAAATCCGCGCAAAATCGTCGTCTTCAATCTCCGAGCGGCCTATGCGGATGCGCTCGTTGGCCCGCGCCAGGTGCGGCGACGTATAAAGCCCCGCGCGCAATCCAGACGCAGTCAGAATCGAGGCCAGCGTCGCCGCCGTCGCTCCCTTGCCGTTTGTCCCGGCAATCAGCACCGATCGAAACTCGCGCTGCGGATTGCCCAGCGCGCCC
>PLST01000159.1:0-8859 GCA_003164255.1 Acidobacteriaceae bacterium
AAAAACCGAAGGCTCCTGGGGAAGATAGCTGATGCAGAAGTTGCGCGCGCGCAGATACATCGGCAGCCGCGTAATGTCGTTGTCGTCCACGCGCACTACGCCGGTCTCAGGCGCCACCAGGCCCACGATAATGTAGAAGCTGGTTGTCTTGCCGGCCCCGTTCGGCCCCAGCAGTCCCACCACCTCCCCACGCGAGATCTTCAGGTCAACTCCGCGTAAAACCTGCCGTCCCTTGTACGTCTTGCCGATTCCTTCGGCGATCAGTGTTTCCATTTATCTCTGGGTCTCGCTTCTGCCCTCACCCTGGCGCACCGTGGTCTCCGTCCTGGTCTCGTGTCCCCCGCCTTCGATACTGACGCTATCATCGCGACTATCGAAAATCAAAGCCTCGCCGGTTACATTGCCGCGCGCCGCATCGGTCATGCGCGGCGGCGCGGCGGGCGTTCCCGTCAGCACATACTCCCCGTTGCTGCCCGTATAGGTCAACTGCTCTCCGGTCCCGCGCCGCCCCGGGGAACTCAGCACCACGTGGCCGCTGGCCGTCATGCGTTCCACCTGCCCCTGCGGGGCATCTTTGCCCGCGTGTGCGCCGGAAGGCAACAGATACAACTCAACCCGGTCCGATATCGAGGTTGCCGTGCCCGTCTCCGCAACCACCGGTCCCATCCCGCCATCCACCATGACCGCCTTGCGCTCGACGTCGGAGTAGTCAAGCTGGCCGCCGTGCACCCTGATGACCGAAGGCGTCGAGGACTTCGCGCCGGAAACCCCGCTCGCCTTGGCGCCCGGGGCTTGAGTTGCATCCAGCCCTCCCGCACTCAGCAAGACAACGCGCACTGGCTCGGCCGCTACCGTGCTGCGCGAAACCAGGCTCTTGTGGTCGCGATCAAGAACAATCACCGGGCCCTCAATCGAGTTGGCCTGCTGCCACAACCGCGCGTGGCCGGTAAAAACAGCCTGGTTGTTGGCGCGCTGCAACTCTGCCTGCTGTGCAATGGCGTGCGCCGGGCCCTGTCCTCCAAGCGCCATGTTGTCTTTTGCCGCGCCCTGCCCGTTCTTTCCAGCGGCCTGTCCCTTGTTGCTTGCGTCAAGCCAGGTCGCCTTTACGTTTCCGCGCGCCAGCGCATTACCCGACTCCTGCGACACATCGANNGGTGTCTGCGTCAGCACTACGTGCCCATCCAGAACCGCCTGCTCGATCTGGGCAGCGCCGCCGAGTCCCACTTTGGGTGCGTCTGTTTTTTCGGCGCCTGGCGCAAAATGCGCCTGCAGACGGTCGCCGCTCGCAGTCTGCCGGGATCCGGTTGCGGTTGTTTCCTCAATGCCCGCATGACCCACGCCCGTCATCGCCGTTAATGCCGAGTCAGGACCAAACTCGCCGCTCACTTCGTCTGCCACCAGCTTTGACGGAACTGGAGCGGCTTTGCCGCGCTGGCTCTCGCCTGTAATCACCACGCCGCCATTGCCATGAATGGTGGCCGGCTCAACCTGCCCGCCCTTCACATTCCTGAACTCCACATCCGTCACCGGCGCGCGCCACGTGCGGAGGACGCGCATCGGCTCGGGGCCGCTCCGGGCCGTCGCTGCCGTCATCGTACGGTCTTCGCTCGTCATCTCCACGCTGCGCTCCAGGTGCGCATGCCGCAACTGCCCCTGGTTCGTGAATTCCAGCTCCGCCGCTGGCGAGTTGCCGTGGATCTGCCGGGTTCCTCTCGCCGAGTCCAACCGCACGCCACCCTCAAGGTGACCGTGCCTGGGCTGGTTGTGCTCATCAAAGTCCATCGAACCAGTGGGCGCCGCCACGTGTCCCCCGGTGGCCGTCGCCAGCGTAAAGCCGTTTGTTGCATCCAGCCGCACGGCTGACCCATCCTGGCGAAAGAGAATCTTCGCCTCGGCAGCGGTTGCCTCGCCGCCGCGATAATCCGCCGTGGCCGCGTGCATCCGGCACAGCAGGTCGTCGCGGTCAAACTCCGCGTGCTGCGCGTGAATCTCAACCGGGCTGGCTCCGCGCCGCGTCGTCAGCTCCACCGCGTGGTCCAGAATCAACACGCCGTTCTGCGAGTCGTACGTGGCGCCCATCGAGCTACCCTCGCCTTGGGTCATCTGGAAATCCACGCGCGCATTGGTCGTCGTCACGCCGCTCTTGTAGTCGAACGTCAGCCCGCTGGTCTTGATGTGGATTTGGCCCTTCTCGGCGGTCTCGGCGACCGAAGCCAGCGGTTTGGCAATCGGTTTCTTGTCGTTCAAAATCTTGCCCGGTATCGCCTTGGGCGCAACGGCCGGAGCCACGCCCGGGCGCATCATCGTAATCTCCACCGGCCCGGCCGCTGTCGCCGTGTTGTTCTCCTGGTCGTACTCGAACTCGTCGCCTTCGATGCGGTCCAGCCGGCTGCCGTCTGCTCCGTAGAGCTCGATCTTCACATCGTGCAGCAGCGCGTGATTGTTCTTGAGCTCTACCACCTTGGATGCGTGAATCTTGAACTGAGAGTGCGAGCCCAGCGCGTGGGAGTACGTCACTCCATTGGCTTCCTGCTGGATGTCGATGCCCAACCTTTTGGGGAGCTCGCGCACGTTGAACTGGCGCCTGTACTTGGCCACAACCAGAAACACGCCCAGCGCCGCCACCAGCAATACCCCTGCTGCCAGCACCAGCGTCCGCAGCCATTCGATGGTCAGTCGCACGCCTAGTTCCCCGATCCCAAACTCGCCCTCAGCCGCAGTGCCAACCTCTGCGCCAGGCTTTCACCCAGCTCGCTCCACAGCAGACGCGCCGTCGCCCCGGACGCCTTCTCGATTCCTGCCGTCAGTTCCACCAATTGGCGCACATTTTCTTCCACGTGCCGAGCCGCCACGGAGTCCAGTTCCAGGTCCTCTTCAAGAAACGGCGTGTCCGTGCCAAAGTCCACGCGAATGTGCCCGTCCGCTTCGTAAGCGCCCTCGTCAAAGAGTGGACCAAAGCCCGTCACCCGAACCAGCCGCGGCTCCCGCACCCATCGGGAGTCCAGCTCGCCAGCGGTTTCATGCTCCCAAAGGCTCCAGCCAATCTGGAACTCGTAAGCATAGTCGTCGTGCAGCAGCTCCAGCGCCTCTTCCACGGCCACGCGCGGCTCAGCGCCCAGGGGCTGCTTTTGCCCGGCGACAGCGTCGGGAATCGAGCCCACCCGGCGACCGTAAATCTGCTGGAAAACCGGTGGCTCGCTCCAGCTCACAGGCCAAACTGTAGCCGAGTAGACGCGCGCCTCGCCGCCATGCCCGGCAAAGGCCCCCAGCACCGCCGTCAGCTTGTCGGACATCATTGCCAGACGCAGATTCGGGTACCACAGACTCAGATAAAGCGTGTCGGCCATCTCTCTTGATTGTAGACGTGTGGGCAGGGCTTCCGATTGCACCGAATGGGTGGGTAGCGCCGGCCTCCAGAAGCTGTTACGAAACCCCGCTGAAACCTTGTCTTGTAACAAGGGCACGGCTTTAGCCGGGCCGTAACCAACGCAAAATCAACGAGGGCTTCAGCCCCTGCCATGGCCCCATGTCGAAAAAACTCCGTCGCCGGCGAGTTTCGTAACAGCCCGTCCAGGTCGGCTGTCCTGTGGGCCGCCTGGCCCACAGATCGCCACTGGCTATATGACCGTTATCCCCAAAAATTGCCGGGAAGATTTACGACGATCGGCTCAGACGAACTGCGGATCACGACCCAGCGGAAGGGCACATCGCCGGACGGATTGACCTCCCGATGCGGGAGCCACGCCGGCACATGCAGGAAGTCTCCGGCGCACACTGTGGCCGAGTGCTCTCCGTGCTCGCCCCACTCGACGAGGGCCTCGCCTTCGAGAACATAGACGACGGTTTCCTGCGAGCCGTGGTGATGTATCCCGGTGCGGGCTCCCGGTTCCACCAGAAACGTTCCGCCCCAAAGGCCGGAACGGATGCCCAGTTCTGTGCAGATAGCCGCGTGCCGCAGCGACCCCGGTGTCTGTGAGGTTGCCGGGCTGAACTGCTGCGGACGAACGACACTGACGGTAGGGTTGGGCGTAGATGAGTCGCCTTGGGGTGAGTCGCCTTGGGGTGAGTCGCTTTGGTTCATGCGGAGCTGACTCCTCTTGATGGGGCGTAGGCCACGGTTGCGCCTATCCGGTGACCATCTCGCTGAAATCTGCGATTCCCGAGAAATTGCGAAGAACCTCGTCAATGAGTCCCAGGTGCGCCCCGCGCACCGTCTCATCCGGATCGAGCACCATCACCTTGTCAAAGAACGCGTCCACCGCCGGTCGCAGCGTGGCAATCAGCGCCAGCGCCTCGCCGTACGAGCGCACCTGCCGCAGCGAAGCCACTTCCGGCGCCAGCGCGGCTGCCGAGTCCGCCAGCCTCTGCGCCTCCGCCGACAGCGTCACATCCTTCGGGGACCCGAGCGCAAACTGTTTTTCCTCGGCCTGCCGCAGAATGTTCTTGATCCGCTTGAATGCCGCCGAGATCGCAGCAAAGTCTTCCGACCCTCGTACGGCCGTCAGCGCATCCGCCCTGGAGATCGCGTCGCGCACATCGTTCGCGCCCGCAACCAGCACCGCGTTCACCACGTCATAAGCAAAGCCGCACACGTCCTTCAGATAGAAGTGCAGCCGCTCACGCAGAAATGCTGTCACCAGGTCCCGATTGGAGCCTTCAGCGCCGCCCGCCTCCACTACCTCGGCCAGGGTCAACTGCAACTTCGACTCAGCCAGAATCTTCACAATCGCATTCGCGGCGCGCCGCAGAGCAAATGGGTCCTTTGAGCCCGTGGGTGCATTGCCAATGCCGAACATGGCGGTGATGGTCTGAATCCTGTCCGCAAGGCCCAGCACCTGGCCTTCGACAGTTGAAGGAATCGCGTCTTCAGTCGATGCCGGCCGGTACTGGTCGTAGATGGCACAGGCGACCGTCTCGCCCAACCCCTGCGCCCGCGCGTAGAGGCCGCCGATCACGCCTTGCAGTTCGGTGAACTCCTTCACCAGCTCGGTCGTCAGATCGGTCTTCGCCAGCTTCACCGCGGTCTTCAACCGATAGGAATCGAACTTCACGCCGTAGTCGCTCAACAGCATCCGCGCCAGCCTCTCGGCCACCGCGAGATTTTCTTCTGTCTTCCAGTGGTAGCTGCCCAGCTCCTTCTGGAAGGTGACAGACTTCAGGCTTTCCACGCGCTCGGCCAGCGGCGTCTTCTGGTCGACTTCCCAAAAGAACCGCGCATCCTTGAACCGCGCCCGCAGTACCTTCTGGTTGCCGTGACGAATAGTCGCTTCGCCCTCGGCGTCCACCTGGATATTCAGCACTGTCAGAAAATGCGGCGCCAGCTTGCCGTCCGCGCCTTCTACGGCAAAGTATTTCTGGTGGTCGCGCATCACCGTCACCAGAACCTCTTCAGGCAGCGCCAGGTACTCGGCCTCAAAGTCGCCCAGCACCACCGAGGGCCACTCGGTCAGGTGCACCACCGTCTCCACCAGCGCTTCATCCTCGCGCCAGCGCGCGCCGGCCACCGTGCGCGTCGCCTTGTCCAGTGCTTTGCGGATCGACTGCCTGCGCTCCGCTACGTCGGCAACCACAAACGCCTTGCGCATTACTTCAACGTAACTCTTCGCCAAAGGTAAAACCACGGAGTGGTCGCCGTGCAAGATGCGGTGCCCACGGCTTGCATTTCCGGCCGCGATCCCCGCAATCTCCAGCGGCACAACTGCCGAATCCAGCAGCGCCACAACCCAACGCACCGGCCGCACAAACCGCTCCGGCTTGCCCGCGCGCCAATACATGTTCTTGGCCCAGTAAATCCCCAGCACTTCCTTTGGCAATTCCGATGCCAGCAACTCCTGGGCCGTGCGGCCGGTCTTCTTCACCGTCGCGCCCACATACTCGCCCTTGGCCGTCGTCACTTTTTCAAGAGCCGCAACCGGCACGCCGGCCTTCTTCGCAAAGGCCTCGGCCGCCGCCGTCGGAGCACCATCTTTGAAGGCAACCTTCCACGACGGACCAGTCAGCTTTTCCTCCGTGTCAGCCTGGCTGGCCAGCACGTCCTCCACCAGAACGGCGAGGCGCCTGGGCGTGGAGTAGGAGGTCAGCTTTGCGCCCGGCCCCAGCAGCCGCTCGCGCGACAGAAGGTCGTTTACGCGCCGGCCCAGTTCGGCCTCGGCTCCGGCAATCATGCGGGCGGGAACTTCTTCCAGCCCAATCTCAAGCAAAAAATCAGCCATTGGTTCTTTCTCTTTGGATACGGTGGTTAGCTAGCTTCTAGGCGGCTTGTTGCTGGGCGTAGATTTTGGCCACGCCCACCGCGAGGTTCCGGATGCGACCGATCATGCCCACGCGTTCGGTCACGCTGATCGCTCCACGCGCATCCAGAACGTTGAACAGGTTGGAGCACTTGAGCGCCAGCTCGTAGGTCGACATCAGTGGGAACCGCCGCTTCTCCTGCGCGGTCGCGTTCTCATCGGCAAGCACCGCATTGCCCTTTGCCAGCAGCGCCTGCGCTTCAGCCTCGTAGCTGTTAAAGTGCTCCCAAAGCCGCGGTACATCGGCTTCTTCAAAGTTGTAGACCGAGTATTGCAGCTCTTCGGTCAGCCGCACGTCGCCATAGGTTACCGCGGCGCCGGTCTCCGGATCGCGCGCCCACACGACGTCATACACAGAATCCACATCCTGCATGAAGGCGCAAAGCCGTTCCAGGCCATACGTCAGTTCTGCGCAGATGGGATCCAGATCCAGTCCGCCGCACTGCTGGAAATAGGTGAACTGGGTAATCTCCATCCCGTCCATCATTACCTGCCAGCCCACGCCCCATGCGCCGACGGTCGGGCCTTCCCAGTTGTCTTCTTCAAACTTCAGATCGTGCTTCGAGAGGTCGATGCCGATGGCCTCGAGCGATTGCAGGTAAAGCTCCTGCACGTTGACCGGTGGCGGCTTCAGGATCAACTGAAACTGCGTATGCCGGAACAGCCTGTTGGGATTCTCGCCATAACGCCCGTCAGCCGGCCGGCGCGAAGGCTGCGCATAGCCCACGCGGTAGGGCTTTGGCCCCAGCACCCGCAAAAATGTCTCCGGCGCCATGGTGCCCGCGCCCACTTCAACGTCATAGGGTTGCTGCAGCACGCACCCGCGCGCCGCCCAGAAACCCTGCAGGCGAAAAAGCAGTTCCTGGAATGTAAGCGGAGCAGTCTGAACAGAAGACGAAGTAGTAGCTGGCGGCACAGGCAAATCTCTCTTGAAAAGGAGTCAGCAGAACTACTCGAGATTCTACCAGCCGGGCTGGATCACGGCTCCTCGAGCGGCGCCTGCGCTCCAGCTCCGTAATGCTTGTTCGACCGCTTTTCGAGCCAGGCCAGCCCGGCAAAGATTGGAATCAATTCGACCGTGCACATTCCTGCAATTGCCCTCCCTGGTACCCAGTGTGTCCCCCACGGCCACCCTACTAGAGAAAAGATGGCGATTTGAGTCGCCATTACGAGCAGGATGACAGCCCAGAACCAGAATCGTCCTCTCAACTCCCAGAAGCCCCAGATTGTGAACGCTGGAATGAGAATAGTGATCCAGGCGGGCCAGTAGAGTTGTAGTACTTCGAAGTGATCAAGAGCCAACGCAAAAAAGAACGAAAGAACCATTAGGCCGAGCATGGTGGACCAGCGAAGCCTCTTATGCTTCATCCGCTTTTCAAGTGTAGTCGGGTGCTTGTGTTCGTCGCCGTAGCTCGGTCGTTGCTTTCTCAGCTTTTCGGGGTCAAGTCCGCGCTTCGCAACTTCCTTGTCGAGCGCTGCGCGGGCTTCGGGAATCAGAGTTCGACGCCCACGAAGCGCGCGCGCCAACTCCCCATCCACCATCTGCGCATAAGTCTCTTCAAATCTCTGCTCATTCATGATTCAGAGAACCAACAGGTCACATGTGCCCAGGTGAATTCTAAACTTTAAGTATCTGACATTCGATCGGCTGCGGGTACCGACCAGCGAATGTTCACTCAGGGCTGAAGGAACCGGCGCAGCCTGTCGCCCACCTGTTCATGGCTGAGGATTTCGCCGCTCGCCAGGGCCGCCTCACCGCGTTTCACTGCGGTCATAAAGCGGTCTTCTTCCTGGAAGTATCTGGCTACAACATCCCGCACCGCCTCGTCCGGGCTCTTGCACTGCTGAGCCGCATACTCCGCCAGCCGCGCTTCCATATCGGGACTGAATTGGACTTCCATGCGTTCCAGTGTAAGTCAATCCGCAATGCCCGACAACGCTCATCAGGGTCAGCTTCGGATGGATTGCACGGACCACAGTCTCGGACGATTCCCCCTCAGCCTCCCAGCCGCCCCAGCGCCTCGGCCGTTTTCAGCTTGCGTTCCAGGTGCCGTTCCAGCGACTGCAGCGCAAACCGCCGCAAATCCGTCCCCCGCCGCCGCGGCCACGACTCCCCTGCAAAGGCCGAGGCAGGCGCTCGCAGCATACGCTGCGCCAGTTGCCACGAGTCGGCCGAAAGCAGGTTGCCGCTCCCGTTGCGATGTGCGGCGCAGAACAGCCCGTCGTGATAGCTGCTGAATGAAATCTCCGCCGCCTGCAGCGTCTCGCCGCAGGCTGTGCAGTGCGCAATGTCAGGCAACAGGCCTACCAAGCGCGTCATCCAAAGGGAAAAATACGTGAGCGGCATCCAGCTCTGTTCCACCGTGGTCTGCTCCAGCACTGAGACCAGCAGCCGGAAGACCGTCTCCTGCGGATCGTGTTCGGGCAACACCTCGTCCAGCAGTTCGGCATAAAAACTCAGCGCCGTCATGCGCACCGCGTCCACGGGGTCGGCGAGGGGAGAGCGCACAATCTCCAGCTGATCCAGCCTGACCAGTTCCTGCCTCGGCCGCTCGGCAAACCAGGCCCG
>PLST01000159.1:8925-10851 GCA_003164255.1 Acidobacteriaceae bacterium
TCGATAGAATGCAGGGAATTGTTACAAAAGTAAGGAATATTTCAAAAAGTAAGGTATACTGGAAAAGGAAAGGAAACACCATGCCGACGGCGACGGTTACATCGAAAGGCCAGATTACGATTCCAGTGAAGGTTCGGGAGGCGCTTGGGCTGAAACCTGGAGTCCGGGTCGACTTTTATAAGAACGCTGACGGAGACTTTGTCTTGCGGCCGAAGACGGGCTCCATCATGGAGATGAGGGGGTGTCTGGCCTACGCTGGTCCGCCGATGACAATCGAGGAAATGCATGAGGCAATTCTCGATCACGCAGCCGAACTGGACAGGGCAACGATGAGTGATGCGGTGGAAAGCAAGTCGGATGGAGAAGCCGCTTGACCGGACTCGATACCAATGTCCTGGTGCGGTTCTTTGCGCAAGATGACCCGGATCAAAGCTCAAAAGCAGATGAGGTCATGCGATCTCTGACGGCCGAAAGCCCGGGGTTTGTGGGTTTAGCGGCACTTTTGGAACTAGCGTGGGTGCTTGGCAGCAAGCATCGCTTCGATCCAATAAAACTTGCCAGGGCTATCGATCAGCTTCTCTTGCAGGAGGAAATCGTGGTCGAGCAAGCAGCGACGGTCGAGTCGGCTCTCCGGCTTTACCGCAACGGCCGCGCCGACTTTGCGGATTGTCTGATTTCAGTGTCCGCGCAGGCCGCAGGTTGTAGGAGGACAGTGACTTTCGACCGCAAAGCCGCCCGCGATGCGGGTATGGAACTGCTGGCGTAAGCCCACCATCCTCATCTTGAAGCAGCCATGCGACTTAAGCGCTAACCCGCGATTCACGCGGGGTTTTCCACGGGTCTACCCCGCAAACAGCCCCATTTTCCGTCCCATTTTGTACAACCTTCTCAATCGGCTTCAGGCTACAATGACCTCAGAGGTTCCAAATGCCTTCCGCAATGGTCACCTTCAACGGACGGATTACGCTCCCCAATGACGTTAGAAAACAGCTCGGACTCAAAACGGGCGACAATATCGAGTTTGTCGAAATCGAAAAGGGTAGATTCGCCATTTGCCCGCGCCCTGCAGTTGAGCCCAGCCAGGTTTCCCCCTTTACAGTGAGCACCCCGGAGATTGGACGCAGCGCGGGAGTCCGCGAGCTCAAAGAAGCAATTCAGTAGACTGTCATCCTTAAGATTTGTCTAATCGGCCGCGGCAATCGCTGCCGGTGCGGTCGAATTGTCTCAATTCGACCCTGAGCCCTTCTTCGTTCGTGGCCGTCGCCGGCACGCCCGGCCGTTTTGTCCGCCTTTATTTTGTCACAACCCTGAAGACACGAACGCGCATCCTGCGGGTCGCAGGGTGCGCGTTCAGTGGTATCGGAAAGATCGGTGCGATCTGCTCTAGCTGCCTTAGCGGCCGAAGTGCGTCGCGTTCTTCTCGGTAAAGTGAGCCCACTTCTCCGGCAGATCATCCTGTGCGAAGATGGCTGAGACTGGGCAGGCCGGAACACAGGCGCCACAGTCGATGCACTCGACCGGATCGATGAACAGCTGATCGGATTCGCCGAAGCCGTCCTCGTCCTTCTTGGGGTGGATGCAATCGACAGGACATGCGTCTACACAGGCGGTGTCCTTTGTGCCGATACAGGGTTCTGCAATGATATAGGCCATCTCAAGTTTCTCCGGGGAACTTAACTGCTCGTCGCTGATAGTAGCACACCAGCCCCACTCGAAAAACCCATCTCGACAATCGAGTTTTGCGATGCGGGAATCAGGAGACTATCGTCCCCTTTCGGCACGCAGCTTGGCAAATTCCTGCGGCGTGGGAATCGGCGAAAGCCCACGCCCTGCGAACATCTCCTTGAACAACTCCACCAGCTCTCCCTGGCTCAGCCCGTTTGCAGCCAGCCCCTCACGGCTGTCCAGTTTGAAGGGGTTTCCGGC
>PLST01000320.1:0-1285 GCA_003164255.1 Acidobacteriaceae bacterium
TGAAGCGCCTTCAGGAACTCGACGACATGGCCACGGATGGCCGCTACGAGCTGCTCACCAAGAAGGAAGTCATCAAGCTGGAGCGCGAGCGCAAGCATCTGCAGGCCAACCTCGCCGGCATCAAGAATATGAAGCGGCTCCCCGATGCGCTCTTCATCGTCGACTCAAATAACGAGGCCATTGCCGTCAAGGAAGCCCGCAAGCTCGGCATCCCGGTGGTCGCCGTGGTTGACACCAACTGCGATCCCACCGTGGTCGACTATGTGATTCCCGGCAACGACGATGCCCTGCGCGCCATCCGCCTCTTCACCTCCAAGATCGCCGATTCGGCGGCCGAGGGCGTGAACATGGTCGGCGACAAGGCCTTTGCCGAAGTGCTCCCCGAGCCGGTTGAAGCCATCGCGGAAGAAACTGCTCCGGCCGAGGAAGTGGACCTTGAAGCTGCCCTGGGTGGCGGCATCAAGAAGGCTCCTGCTGCGGTTGCGGCTCTTGACGAGGCCGAAGCAACCGAGGGCGTTCTTTAGTTCTTGCTGCGCACGCAAGTGCGCAAACTGAGACGAGCGTGGCCGCCCGGGTTCAGGTGCCACGCTTTTCTTTTGGCACTTGCAGTGCGGCAGAGTTTTGGATTCGTTTTTATAGAAGGGAAATGACGAGGAATGACTGTGACTGAAAAGATTGATGCAAAACAGGTTAAAGAGCTCCGCGAAAAGTCCGGAGCGCCCATGGGCGATTGCCTCAAGGCGTTGCAGGAAGCCAAGGGAAACATCGAGGACGCATTTGTGGTGCTGCGCAAGCGGGGCATGGCCTCCGCGCAGAAGAAGGCGTCCCGCACCACCAACGACGGCTCGATTTACCCCTACATCCATGCCGGCGGCAAGCTGGGCGTGCTGCTTGAGGTGAACTGCGAGAGCGACTTCGTGGCCCGCACTGAGGACTTCCAGGAGTTGCTCAAGGACATCGCCATGCACATCGCTGCCAGCGATCCGCGGTACGTCAAGCCAGAGGACGTGACCCCCGAAGACCTCGAGCGCGAGAAGGAGATCTTCCGTGCCCAGGCTGCCGCCACCGGCAAGCCGCCTGCGGTCATCGAGAAGATCGTTGACGGCAAGATGGCCAAGTTCTATGAGGAAGTCTGCCTGCTCGAGCAGCCCTTCATCAAGGACCAGGCCGTCAGCATCAAGGAACTGATCGCGCAGAAGGTAGGCAAGCTCGGCGAGAACATCACCGTCCGCCGCTTCGCTCGTTTCAAAGTGGGCGCGCCCGACTGGACCGTCGCCCAGACCAA
>PLST01000320.1:1343-8198 GCA_003164255.1 Acidobacteriaceae bacterium
GTGCGATCGAACCAGCTGTATTGGATACCCTGGCGCAGACGTCCCTTCGGACTGTTGTGGATGTTCCACCAGTAGCCGACGGTGATTTCCTGCACGTCCTTGTTGCTGCCGCCGCAATTGGCTGGGGCCACGGATGCGGCGCCTCCAGCGGCTGCCGTGCCGTTCATCGTCTCAACCAGGCAGCCCGACATGTTGGTGCTGCGAGTGCCGTAGCCAACCTGGGTCGACCCATTGAGTACGTAGTCACGGTCAAGATAGTCGCCGCCGTAGTTGAGGTAAAGATTGAAGTTCGGCGTGGGATTAAGCTCCACCGTGCTGAGCGCGGAGAAGCCGTGGATCGGTGAGATGGTTGCATTCGGACGCAGTGTGGCGTCCGCGATGGTGGAGGAGCCGTAGCGGCCAACGCCCTGGCCCCAAAGTCCCTTCAGGCCGATGGTGACCTTCTTGTCGGCGAGCGTACCGCGCATGCTTCCGCCGATACCGTCGCCGATTGCGGTGCTGTTATATGGGCTGCCTGTCGTGGGATAGATGCGGTCGCGGAAGTTACGTTCGATGCCGAACAGTTCCCAGTGACCCCAACCGGGCTGGATTGCAATTTTGACGACGAAGTCAGGTGTGTAGTTGAAGGAGTAATTGGCAGTGGAGTTATAGAGACCGCCGCCGGTTCCGGTAGAGCCAAACAGTTCGTTGGTCGGCAGGCCCTGGCCGGAAGGATTCAACATTTCGGCGTTCTCAACTGAAGCACCGAGGAAGAAGGTCTTGCCGAAGTCCTTTGACACGCGGAAGCTGTATTGGCGCGACCACACAAAGCCTGCTTCGTACTGTGCATCAATGGTGGCCGGTAGAATCTCAGTGCCGCGTGTCAGGCCCGCCGTGGTTTCAGTGGCGAGCGACCAACCCTGACCGCCGGAGACATCCCATCCACTCGACGTTTTGGCGTCAGCCCACANNGCGCGATGCGCGACTGGCGGCCTGAGCCCTGGAACTCGCTGATCGCTGCCGCGTCGGAGTTAGCCAGCGGAACGCCGGTAAACGGCGTGTTGATGTCGCCGCCTGTGGCTCCCTGCCGCCACACGGTTTCAGCCGCCAGGAAGCTGCCTGAGGGAGAAAGGGTGATTCCCTTGTAATGGAGCACATCGGGGCTATCGATCGCCTTCTTGATCGCCGACGTCTCGTCGGAAATCGTCGTGGTCAGCGACAGTTGGTTGCCCTGCAGATCCTTTACCGTGTTCTGCAGCGTTGATACGGCCGTCGTATTCTCAGTGAACGCCTGCTGTTGCGCGTCCGCAGCCGCCTGCGCCTTCGCAGCAGCCGCCTGTGCGTCCGCCGCTGCCTGCTGGGCCTGCTTCAACTGCACATCCTTGTCGGCAAGATTGCTCTTCAGGCCGTCGATCTGCCCTTGAAACTCCTGGCGCAGCGATTCGATCTGTTCCTGGACCGTCGGTCCCGGCGGGGTTGCCGCCTTCCTGGCTGCTGCATGTTTTTTCGCCGGCGGTGTTGCGTCGCTGGCATGGGCGTAGGAAACAACAAGACTCGCGGCCAGTATTCCGGCGGCTGCAGTCCCTAGTCTGAAGTTCATGGGGTTTCTCATCCTCTCTGGTAATTGTTTGCGTCTTTTTTTGCGCCCGCCGTAGCAAACAGGCGCTCTCTGTTTCCGCATCCCGTTGCCTTCTCGATCAGGCTGTAAGAGCGTCGCCAACGGTATGCAGATTGATTTTTGTAACTCTCAGAAGAACGATCAGGACGGTGTTAATTCTTCCCAACTACTTCCGCAATAAAGCCTCTCAAAGTTCGATGAACATTTGACGAATTTACCTATTTTTCACATTGCTGATTCCTTGTCGGCGATCAGCATCTCTTATCTAAAAACATCTATTCAAAACACCACGAGCCGCATGCTCGGCATGCGGCTCGTGGTGTTTGTCCCGTGTTACAGAACGATGAATTCTTACTTGGTGCTTACCTGTCCCGCGCTTAGCATGTTGGCCAGCAAACGGTATGATCCCGGCACTAACTCCGGCAGTTCGCGATACAACGCATACGCAACATAAATGTATGTCCCTTTGCCCGGATGCGTCACAAGCAATCCGCCGCGTTGCGGGTCTTGCCCCTCGTCGGCAGTTTCGGTAAGCGCCGCGTAGCCCGGGTCCCACGAATCAAGAAACGAGTGCCCGCGCTCTTCCACCCATCCGTCAAAATCGGCGGTTGTAATCTTGTTCGGCCAGTTCAGCAGAGAGTTGTCGGTGTTCAGCAGCTTCACTGTCGATGCCTCATCCACGACGCGCTCCGGCAAGCGCCCGCTCCCCATGGAAAGCGGCAGCGGGGCAGGGAAGGTTTCGCTCTGGTACTGGACGATCAACGTTCCGCCGTTGCGAACAAATTCGTCGAGCCGTGGCTGGATGGCTGCAATCTCAGGCCGTGTGGAGTAGGCGCGAATCCCGATCACCAGAACATTCCATGCCGCGAAGTCGCTCGAGGCCACCTCCGACGCATTGAGCACGTGGGGTTGAACGCCCAGCTCCTCAATCGCTTCCGGAACCATGTCGCCAGGGCCCATGATGTAGCCAATGCGCAATCCCGGCGCCATCTTCACATCCACTTTGCGCGTCTTCAACTCCGCGGGAAGATATTGGTTGTACGGCAGCAGCCCCGGATAGCCGATGCTGCGCCAGCCGGTTTCATAGCTCCGTTCGCCCACCCGCGCAATCGCCTTCACGCTGTAGACGCCTGTCTTCGCCTCGTCCGTTGAAACCGAAAACACAATCGGCGCGGTGTCGCCCGCGCTCTTCAAATTGAAGTGCGCTTCAGCCGGCTCCGCGCGCCAACCCTCCGGCAGCTTCAACGTGACGGTTCCTTCGGCCGCNNCCAGCGGCTCGTAGATGCCGCCCGGCCCGGTCACCCGTTGCATCGTCTGCACCACTTCGCCCAGACGGATCGGAACTCCATCAAAGGTGTACTCCGCCCATGCCGCCAGCGGCCAGGGCGCAAACGAGCGAATTCGCCACGCCTCGTTCGCAATATCGTAGTAAGGCTGCTCGATGGAAGGCCGCGTGAAGAAGGGTGCGGTCGGCACAGCATCGTCAGCCGCCTTCACGCGAAACAGATCGTCGTTGACCGGCGCTTCCGGCTTCAACCCTCCGCCCATATCGTCTGTCTTCCACGGCGAACCGCTCTGGCTCACAAGCCACACCCGCGCCAGTCGCGCCTCGCCGCTGGCGTTGGCCGTATGCACGCGCACGCGGAACTCCTGTCCCGGCGAAACGCTGCGCTGAGTTTCATCGGCGCCACCGCCGCCGGGCCCACCACCATATCCGCCTCGCTCGCCGCCGCCCGCGGTAAACGCCGCAAGATCCAGCCCCAGCAAGTCCTTCAGCGCCGATTGAAAGTCCTCAATCTTCGCGCCGAGTTCAAACTCCAAATCCCCCTTTGATTTCGCATTGAGATCGCTTGTCTTCACCTTTGCATACAGGTCCAGAGTCTTCCGGTAGATAGGCGCCAGCTTGTGCGCGCCTTCAATGCCGCTTTCGTTCCGGCAGTCGCTCTCGTACTGCTTCAGGCTGTCATCCACTCCGCGCAGCCCATCCGCAAGCCACGCCGGTGGAGCGCCCTTCACATGCCGTGCCAATCCCGCTACGCTGGTATCGATCTTCACCTTGCCGTTGTCGAAGAGGCTCGAATTGCTACTGCCGCCGCTCGCCGCGTCCTCAGGCACAACCGCCCAAAGGTGGTATCCGGAATTCGACGGCGCGCTCAGCGCAGGCACTGCTCCGCCGTACTGCGATTTCTGCTCGCCCCAGCCCTGTCGCGCAATCTGCACGTACGTGCGCCCCAGTTGCGGATCCCAGGTCCCCACTGGAACGTTCACGTCGACGGAGGGTGAGCCGGTAATCCACTCGTCCGTGATGTAGTTGTGGAAGCGCGCCTGCACCCACTTGCCGGTGGCGTAGTCAAAAATGCCCTGGCTCGTGATCCGCGCAAAGGGCGCGCGCGAATAAACCGCCAAAGGCTGCCATGGCTCCAATCCGTCTTTCAATTGCTCGGGAAACACCTTCGGATCGCCTGCGGCTTTGAAGGCTTCCTGTGCAACTTCGCCGCTCACCTGGTGTTGGCCGTGCCCGTCGGAGACTCCGCCCACAAATGTGGCCACAATAATCTGCGGCCTCGTCTGCCGCACCGCCAGCACCGCGTCGTAGAGCACGCGTTCGTGTCCCCAGCGCGCAAACGATTCTTCCTGCGTCTTCGAGAATCCGAAATCCGCTTCGGTGCCCCACAGCTGCGTCGCGCCATAATATTCGTCCGCCGCCAGCAGTTCGTTGGTGCGCATCAGCCCCATCGCGTCGTCGGTATCGGCAGACATCGCGTTCTGCCCGCCCTCGCCGCGGGTAAGCGTGAGCGCCGTAACGCGAGCGCCCATGCCGCGCGCCAGATACGTCATCAGCGCGCCATCCTCATCGTCGGGGTGCGCCACAATGTAGAGCACGCTCGCCGTGGTGCGCAGACGTTTCAGCGCCTGCTCCAGCGCTGCCTGGCCGCGATCCTCGGGCAAGGGAAGCGCGGTTACTGTGGGCTCAGCGGGCGGAAGATCCACTTGCGGAGCGGTTGTTTGCGCGCCGAGCCGGCCCGGAACTCCAGCGCCAAGCCCAACAAGCCCGGCCAACACCGCGGCCAACATAGATCGATGAGTTTTCAGGGAAAGAAACATGGTCACTTGTCAGTGTACAATCCGGTGAGCGCCTCAGCCTCATGTCTTCAACCCACTCCCAGCCTCCCGGTTCAGCCACTCTTGAGCGCCGCATCGGCCTTCGATCCGCCGTTCTCTTCAACATGCTTGAGATGATCGGCGTCGGGCCCTTCATCACCCTGCCCCTCGTCATCGCCGCCGCGGGATTTCATCTCTCCGTCTGGGCCTGGCTGCTGGGCGCCGCCATCGCCGTGGCCGACGGCCTGGTCTGGGCCGAGTTGGGCGCTGCCTTCCCGCGCGCCGGTGGCTCGTACGCCTTCCTCCGCGAAATCTACGGACCCGATCGCGCCGGAAACTGGCTCAGCTTCCTCTACGTCTGGCAGTTGAGCTTTTCCGCCCCGCTTTCGATTGCCTCCGGATGCATCGGCCTCGCCAGTTTTCTCGCCTGGTTCTGGCCGGGTCTTGATTCCGCGCCCTTCGCAGCCTTGCCCGCCGTTCATTTCTCCAACTTCGCCGCCGCGGCCGCCTGCCTGCTCGTCACGGTTCTGCTCTACCGAAACCTCACCTCCATCACTCGCCTTGCCTGGGTCTTGTTTGCGGGCGTCATGGCCGCCATTGCCGGCGTCATCGTCTCCGGTTTTGCTCATGCCGCGGCCACTGGCGGATGGCACATGCCTCCCTCGCCCGCGCTCCCGCTTTCGCTCGCTGTCGGCGGGCTCGCGCAGGCCACCCTCATCACCACCTACGACTATTGGGGCTACTACAACATCTGTTTCCTCGGCAGTGAAGTCCGCCGCCCTGAGCGCACCATTCCCCGCGCCATTCTGCTCTCCGTTCTCTTCGTCTCTGCGTTTTACGTGCTCATGAACCTCGCCGCCCTGCCCTCACTCCGTGATGCGGCCGCCCACACGGCCGAGAGCGCCACGCTCCGCGTCCAGTTGGTTGCCGATATCGCAGGCTCGGCTTTTGGCCATTGGGCAGGATTTACCATTGCTGCTCTTGTCATCTGGACGGCCTTCGCCTCAGTCTTCTCGCTCCAGCTCGGCTACTCGCGCGTACCGTACGCCGCCGCGCGTGACGGCAACTACTTCAGCTATCTTGGCGCCGTCCATCCCAGGCACGGCATTCCACATCGTTCGCTGGTTGCCCTCGGTCTCGTCGGAGCGTTCTTCTGTTTCTTCTCGCTCGCGCAAGTCATCACCATGCTCGTCGTCACCCGCATCCTTTTGCAGTTCTTTCTTCAGCAGGCTGGCGTCATGCTGCTCCGCGTGCAGCGCCCCCAGCTCGATCGCCCCTTCAAGATCCCGCTCTACCCGCTGCCCCCTCTTGCCGCCATTGCCGGATTCGTTTTCATCCTGCTCAACCGCAGCCACGCACTCGGCGGACTCCTCGTTGCTACCCTCATCGCCGTCTCCGGAACAGCCATCTACCTCATCCGCGCCCGGCGATTGGGCCAATGGCCATTTTTGCGCCCTGTTTAAAGCTGAACGGCTTTTTGTTGCGCCCATCCAAATCCCCTCGAAAGCCGTACTTCAAGCGGCGGCATATTTGGCGCGGCAATCTCTTTTTCCTGTAACGCCCGCGCCCTTCACCGTGTCTAATGGGTGCAAGCGTTCTTCCCCACGCGAGGTCAACAAAATGCTCATCGGCAAACCGCCCGACATCCCCTCCTCTGAGATCACGCCCCAGACCGGTTACGACTGGTACATCACCCGCCGCCGTTTTCTGCGTTCTGCCGCTGCCACCGGCACCCTCGCGCTCGGTGCCGATCGCCTCACTGAGCTCCTCTCGCCCTCCACCGCCGCACACGCTGACACCAAACTTGAAACCATCAAGAGCCCCCTCACCACCACCGGCGAGCAGCTCACCACCTTTCAAGACATCACCACCTACAACAACTTCTATGAGTTCGGCGTTGAGAAGGATCAGCCATCAAAGAACGCCGGCGCCCTGCCCACGCGTCCTTGGATCGTCAAGGTTGAAGGCAAGGTTGCCAAGCCGAAGACCTTCGATATTGAAGCGCTGCTCAAGCTNNTCTATCGCCATCGCTGCGTCGAGGCATGGAGCATGGTCATTCCCTGGATCGGCTATTCGCTCTCTGAGTTCATCCAGCAGTGTGACCCGCTCCCCTCGGCAAAGTATGTCCAGTTCCTCTCCTACTACGATCGCCACGT
>PLST01000320.1:8210-8446 GCA_003164255.1 Acidobacteriaceae bacterium
GTGCTGCCCAATCAGGATGGCGCGCCCGTCCGCATCGTCGTCCCCTGGAAGTACGGCTACAAGTCCGCCAAGTCCATCGTCACCGTCCGCTTCGTTGACAAGATGCCGCCCACCACCTGGAACGATCAGGCTCCCAGCGAGTACGGGTTCTACTCCAATGTCAATCCCAACGTCGACCACCCCCGCTGGAGCCAGAAGACCGAGCGCCGCATCGGCCTGCCCTTTTACGCGCAGCG
>PLST01000320.1:8538-11765 GCA_003164255.1 Acidobacteriaceae bacterium
ACGGGCCTCCGAGGCGATCTTCTCGATTGCGCTTTATCCAAAATGGGTGAGTCTGTTTTTCCTGCAGGCAAAGGGGCTGCCCGATCCAGGCCGAATTCTGCGCGGCAGCGGAACAGTTGCCAAACACGTCGTTCTAGCGTCACCTGAAATGCTGGATGACCCTGCTGTGCGGGAATTGATGCGGCAAGCGCAAGACCTTGCGAAAATACCGTTCGATCCGCGGGGCGCCCACCAGCTGATCATCAAATCGATCTCAGCCAATCAGCGGCCCCGCCGGCCCGCGGCCAAGAGCGCTTCACCAGCTGCGCGCCCCGGCACACAAGCCAAATCCAAACGGAAGTTAGCGAGTACACGCAAGTCATGAAGCAATCGACCATCGTCGTTCTCAAAACGCTCGCATGGATCGGCTGCCTCTCGCCGCTCGCCTTGCTGCTCTATCGCCTGGTGACAAACACGCTCGGCCCCGATCAAACCGCCGAGATCGCCTCCGTCACCGGCCTCACCGCCTTGTGGCTGCTCGTTGCCACGCTGGCCATTACGCCCCTGCGCGCTCTTTCGCCGCGGCTCAGTTGGCTCATTCAACTCCGTCGCCTGATCGGTCTCTTCGTCTTCTTCTACGCCACGCTCCACATGCTCACCTGGCTCGGGCTCTATGCTGGCTTCGATCTCAATACGATGGCGACCGATTTAACCAAGCGGCGATTCATCATTATGGGGATGGCGACCTGGCTGCTGCTGCTGCCCCTCGCCCTCACCTCTACTACATGGGCAATCCGCAAGCTCGGCGGAAAAAACTGGAACAAGCTTCACATGCTCATCTATCTCGCGGCACTCACCGCCGGTGTGCACTACTGGTGGAAGGTGAAGACCGGCGTCCTCTCGCCAGCACCCTACACGGTTGTCATTCTGGTTTTGCTGGGTGTGCGTCCGTTGATCGCCTGGAACCGCCGCCGCAAGCAGCGCTCCGCAGTCGCCGCCTGAGGCCGGACGAGCTTCAACATCGCTTTCAATCGAAGAGCAAAACCGCCTGCGCCACCGGTTGAAAGCTCCTCCGGTGCAACGGCGTCGGCCCCAGCAGCCTCAGCGCTTCCATATGTTCGGCGGAGCAGTAGCCCTTGTGCCGCGCCAGCCCATACCCCGGAAAGGCCGCATCAAACTCCACCATCATCCGGTCCCGATGCACCTTGGCCAGCACGCTCGCCGCCGCAATCGAATAGCTCGTCGCGTCTCCCTGGATGACCGCCTGCTGCGGGCAGTCCCACTCAATGGTGTCGCGCCCGTCGATGAGCAGAAAGTCAGGCAGCGGCAAATCCGGTCCCTGCGCCAGCATCTCCACCGCCCGCCGCATCGCTTCCAGCGAGGCCCGCCGGATGTTGATCCGGTCGATGGTCTCCGCATCCACCGCCGCAACCGCCCACGCAACCGCGCAGGCGCGAATCTCCACGTCCAGCTCGTTGCGCTTTTTCTCTGAGAGCTTCTTCGAGTCCGTCAGGCCTTGCAGCCGGCAGCCTTTGGGAAGGATGACTGCCGCNNAGCGCCCCGCGCTTGCGCGCCGCAATTTCCAGACTCCATCCGCAGACGGGACCGCTCACCATGCATTTGAGTATAGAAAGCAAAACCCCCAGCCGTATGGGCCGGGGGCTCTGGAAAATCAGGCGTGTTCGAACGCTTATGCGCGAACCTTGCCCGTAACGCGGTCCACTTCCCGCAACCGGGCGGCCTTGCCGCGCAGTCCGCNNGCGAATGTAGAACAGCTTGGCGCGCCTCACCTTGTAGCTGCGTACCTTCTCAATCTTGTCGATGACCTTGGAGTTGAACGGGAAAATGCGCTCCACTCCCTGCCCAAAGCTCATCTTGCGTACGGTAAACGTCCCCTGAGGGCCGTTGTTGATGGCGATCACCAGGCCTTCAAACGCCTGTAGGCGCTCTTTATCGCCTTCCTTGATCTTTACCTGGACGCGAACCTGGTCGCCGGGCACGAAAGCGGGCAAATCGGTGCGCTTCAGCTTATCGGCCAGGCGCTGCATTACTGGATGTATTGACATGGTCTCTTCCTGCGGTTGAACTCAGAACTTCCAGTTTAACAGAGAAAAGGGCCCGGTGCCTAATCGCTTCTAAGCCGTTTTGCGCTATAGTTTTCCCGTATGAACTCTGACCGCGAACTACTCCGCCACACCCTCGCCACCCTCGCCTACCGCGCCAGCCGCGCCCTTGAAGGCTCGCCTGAGAGCTTTGCCACCTTCGCCGGCGCCGGACGCCAGCCTGCGCAAATCCTTGCCCACATGGGCGATCTCTTTGACTGGGCACTAAGTATGGCTGAAGGCAATCAGCGCTGGCATAACTCCGAGCCGCTCCCCTGGCCGGAGGAGCAGCGCCGCTTCTTTGCCATCCTCTCGGCCTTCGACGCCTACATCGTCTCCGGCAACCGTATCCATGCTCCACTCGACCGGCTCTTTCAGGGTCCCGTCGCCGATGCATTTACCCACGTCGGCCAGCTTGCCATGATGCGCCGCCTCGCCGGCAGCCCCATCCGCGGCGAAAACTACTACATTGCCGAAATCACAGCCGGGCACACGGGCGCGGAACAGAATGCACCGGTGAAGCCGTTCTAGTTGCCAGGGCCCTTCAGGTAGCCGGAGCTGTTCACACATCTCTGTGTTTGCGATCCGTCGCCGCTGTTAGAATCGGCGAACGGCTCTTCCCCAAAATCCCGGGCCGCACGATCGGACAAGTCATGATCCCAGTCAAAACCCTCCCCATCCTTGGGAGTCAGGTTGAGGTATTGATCAGCAGCGAGATGACCGAGGGGCGCTCGGTAACGCTCATGGAGATTTCTCCTCCCGGCGGAGGCCCGCCGCCCCACATGCACCAAAATGAGGATGAGACCTTTCACATTGTCGAAGGCGAGTACGAGTTTCTTGTGGACGGAGCCTGGGTGCGCGGCGTGGCCGGCGAAACGTTTCACACCAACCGCGGTTCAGTGCATACCTTCCGCAACTGCGGCGAGAGCACGGGTAGGTTGCTGATGCTTGTAGTGCCTGGGGCTTTTCAACACTTCCTCGAAGAAATTTCGCCCCTCACGATTCCCAATGACATCCCCACGCTGATCGACATAGCTGCCCGCTACGGAATTACATTTCCCCCGCCGCCGGCTTAATGCGGAGTGCCCCGCCCGAAGGCGATCGTTACCAGTTCGCGGAAATCGACAGAAAACAAGCAGGGATCAA
>PLST01000320.1:11800-24640 GCA_003164255.1 Acidobacteriaceae bacterium
CCAGCGATGGTTCTCCAAATCTGTCCGCGCGCGAGCAATGCCGTCCTGAAATCCACGGAGTTGGATTTCGCTTGTCGAATCTGCCGCTGCATCGTGACCCGCACCTGAAGCAACGTCAGGAGGCCCACTGCGGGCTGGTTCGGGCATTTTCGTTTCCAGCACAGCAACTGGCTGCTCAGGGCCGCTGATGAAGTGCGACGCTGCCCGCTCATAGCCGAGGCGAAAGCCGTCGCAATAGGCGTCCTTCTGGTCGGCCGGAAGATGCGGGTTCAGGTACTCCTTGCGGTCGTTCACGTTGAGTTCGCGGTGCTTGTCAAAGTCCTTGCGAGCGCCTGCGACTCCATCGCGAAAACCCATGAGTTGTGCTTCCGGCAATCCTTGAGGAGGCGCATCCCAGGCATCGCGATACTGCCGATCGGCAGTAGTTGATTGGGTTTGGGTCTGGCCGGATACTTTCGCAAATCCGGGTCCGGTGAAGGCGAGGAAAAGTGCAATCGCCGAGACTATCTTGGGGGATCTAGTCATGGCTTGCTGTCTCCTTGTCTCCTGACGGTTACCTGTTGGTTCTTACAGGGTCAGGAAACATACCGCGACTGCGGCAATAACTAGGATGCGGGAACAGCAACCCCCATTGTTGGTCAATTGTGTTCAGGAGGGTATTTTTTGTCTGATCTTCTTCGCAGGGAGGGATCCAGGACCTGTGAACATGCGCACCCTGCAGGGTTTACAGGCGCCTACCGCAGCAGGTCCTCAAGCGTCGTGCTCAGGCTGGTTTTGTCGTCGCGGTACTTCACTATCACCGCGGCGTAGAGGCTCAGACCCCATTCATGTCCCTTGCCCTTGGTCACGGCGCGCGAGCCGGGAACCACCACCGCATTTTCTGGAACCATCAGCGGCAGCTCGTCCGTTGCGCGCAGCACTTCGCCGCTCACCAGGTTGTACACCGGCGTGCCGCGCGTCAGGATCGTTCCCGCCGCCAGCACAGCGCCCTTGCGTACGATGGTGCCTTCGTAAACGCCGCAGTTGCCGCCCACCAGCACATCGTCTTCAATCACCACCGGACCGGCATTCACCGGCTCCAGCACGCCGCCGATCTGTGCCGCGGCGCTCAGGTGAACGCGCTTGCCAATCTGCGCGCACGAGCCCACCAGAGCATGAGAGTCCACCATCGTCCCTTCGTCCACATAGGCCCCGGCGTTCACATACATCGGCGGCATGCACACCACGCTCCGTGCCAGGTAAGCTCCCGAGCGAATCGACGATCCGCCCGGAACCACCCTCACCCCGTCGCCTGCGCCAAAGTGGCGCACGGGATAGGTATGTTTGTCGACGAAAGAAAGCCCTGCGCCCGGCATCTCTTCGAGCGCGCCGAGCCGGAACCCAAGCAGGATCCCCTGTTTCACCCATGCATTTACCCGCCAGCCCGTCGGCGAGCTGGCATCTGGGCTAGCCGACCGCACCTCGCCCTTTTCCAGGGCCTCGCGCAGGGCAAGAAAAGCCGGCATCGCCGCAGGATCGTTTTGAGCCTCGGCTCCAGCCTTGAAAAGCCGCTCAATAGTCGTTTGCAATTCGGGAAGGGATTCGCTCGCACTCATCGCATCTCGAGTCTATCAACACTTACGGCCTGTCATGCATCATGAGCCCCAGCCCTCCCGCAGGGCTTTTCTAATCCCTGTTCCCTATTCTATTTCCCCTGTACTTTTCAGGCCGCATTGATCCCGTTCAGCTTCTTCGCACCCCGCCCATTGAGCCCGATCGCCCGCAGCTTGAAGCAGTTTTTCCCGGTCGGAATCATCGCCAGCGGCACCGGCGTCCGGCTAGGCCTCTCGTGGAAGTTCTTGGCTTCGAGCCATGCCCCCAGCCGACGGTCGCTGATCTCCGGCTGTCCCTGCCAGAAACCCGGCCCCAGAATGCACTGGATCTCCAGATGGTCCAATTGGAGACTAATCGCCACCGTGCCCTGCTCGAAATACCGCCTCACATTGTCTGCACCCACCTGCAACCCGGTGAATGCGCATCCCGTGCTTTGCGTCCTCACAACCATGCCGTGCCTGCCGTTCTTTGCCGGATTGGTTCCAGAATAGGCAGACTCACCCCCAGGCCAGCCCTTCACGCACCCAAAAACCTGCGCTAAGTTCCCTAATTTGAATCCGGCAGAACGACCTCCCAAATTGAAACTCCTCAGGCCTCCATCCGCCTTGCCCCTCAAAACCTCTCACCACCCCTTGAAACAGCCCTCCGGCCGTTATGCGATACTCGGAAAGACATGTATAAGCGGATCGTTCTCAAGCTTTCAGGTGAAGCGTTGGCAGGTCCTCGCGGATTCGGCCTCGACGCTGAAAAAGTCTCTGAAATTGCCGGCGAACTGGCAGAAATTCACGAGCTCGGCGTCGAATTGGGCATCGTCGTTGGCGGAGGCAACATCTTTCGCGGCGTCGAAGGCCAGGCCCGCGAAATGGATCGGGTCAGCGCCGACTCCATGGGCATGCTCTCCACCGTCATCAACGCCATCGCCCTGCAGGACGCCCTCGAAAAACGCAACGTTCAGTGCCGCGTCATGAGCGCCGTCTTCATGAATCAGCTCGCCGAGCCGTACATCCGCCGCCGCGCCGTCCGTCACCTTGAGAAGGGCCGCGTCGTCATCTTTGCCGCCGGCATCGGCAATCCCTTCTTCTCCTCTGACACCGCCGCCAGCCTCCGCGCAATGGAGATCAAGGCCGACGTGCTCCTCAAGGGCACCAAGGTCGAAGGCGTCTACAACGCCGATCCCGTCCTTGTGAAAGACGCCGTCAAATACGACGAAATCACCTACATGGAAATTCTCCGCCTCGGCCTAAAGGTCATGGACCTCACCGCCGTGAGCCTCTGCAAAGACAACAACCTGCCCATGATCATCTTCAACATGAACCAGCCCGGAAACATCAGGCGCGTTGTCCTGGGCGAAAAAGTCGGTTCCCTGGTTACTGCTTAGGAAATCTTCCATTTTTGAACCGCCCGGGCCTTCCCAACTCCGGCCTCGACCCCTGGCCTCGACCCCAGGCTTCGACCTCTGCCCTGCTCAACTGCATCCAATTGCCAGCAGCCGGCCAAGAACGTTCCTGAAGCTCCAGGCAGAGAGCCGGAAGCCGAGCAGATGCCTTAGAAACCTGCCCTTCGGAGACGTCTAAAAAACCGTGGACTCGAGCAAGCCAGCCCGGCTGAATGCGCTTACAGGCCTGCGCTGCTTCGCGGCCCTCAACATTGTCTTCTTCCACTTCTCCAATCCCCAGTGGTTCGGCTTCATGGCCCCCGTAGTCAATGCCGGCTTTGCCTCTGTCAGCTTCTTCATCCTGCTCTCCGGTTTTGTGCTCGCCTACAACTACGCGGCCAAGGCCCGCGAAGGCCAGCTTGACCGCACCCGCTTCTGGGAAGCACGCTTCACCCGCCTCTATCCCATCTACCTGCTCAGCCTTATCCTCAGCTGGCGCATGATTCCCCTGGAGTACGCGGCCCACACCCACGCCATGTTCTGGACCGGCATGGTCCTCTCGCCCCTCCTCCTTCAGGGCTGGATTCCGTCCATCGCCACCTTCCTCAACACCCCCGCCTGGACCATGTCGGCCGAGTCCGCCTTCTATGTCGTCTTTCCATGGATGGCCCGCTGGAAGCGCCCCGTCTCCATCCCCACCCACCTGCTCAAGATGGCGGGTGTCTGGTGTCTAGGCATGGTCCCAGGAGTCCTCTACATCGTCTTCAACCCTGACGGCATTGCTCCCACCGATCGCTGGAGCTGGGGTCCCTGGCTGCAAGCCCTCAAGTACACGCCGCTGCCGCATCTCGCCAGTTTCGTCTTCGGCGTCCTGCTGGCCTCGCTCGACGAGTTGGTCGGCCGCTCCGGCCGCCTCCGCTTCATTCTCGGCGTCTTCGGCTTCGCTGCAACCTTCGGCCTGCTTGAGCTCGGCCCGCTCGTCCCCTATCCCGTCGTCCACGATGGCCTGCTCATGCCCCTGTTTGGCTGCATCATCCTTGGGCTGGCCGGCAACAATCCCCTATCCTGGGCCCTCAGCCGCCCTCCCCTGGTCTTCGTCGGAGAGGCCAGTTACTGCCTCTACCTGCTCCATTTCAACTTCTGGAACCTCATTCACGACTACCACGTCCTCGATCACCTCGGTCTCGCCCGTTTCGATCCCTGGATCAGCTACGTCATCCTCATTGCCATGGCTCTGGCTGCCCTCCATTTTGTCGAAAAGCCCGCACAGCGCCTCCTCCGCTCCTGGATGCATGTCTGGCGCTAGAGCCTGGGATTAACTTTCGCGTGGGCGGCGCTGGGCGCCGGTTTTTCCCAGTTCTAGGAATGAGGAGCGACGAATATCGGGAATCTTCGAGCGACGAATGACAACGAAATGGGGAAAACCGGCCCCAGCCCCCCGGGTTGCGGCGCAAATCCGGGGTCGAAATCGGTCCATACTGGTCGACGCGGCGACTCGACCTCCGCCCGGTCTGGCCCGATTTCCGTTCGCAACGCCGCCCACGCGAAAGTTAATCGCAGGCTCTTGCTATTAACCCGTAGGGTCCATCGCCCAAAGGTGTTACACCCGCATGTCATTTTCAGCTATTCTTCCTCTGAACCTCGGATAAAATGATCTCGGCCATGAACGTATCGGCAATTCGAAGCGATTGGGTCGGCCACGTCATTGATGAGAGATTCACCCTCCTCCAATGGCTGGGCGGCTCTGAGCAGAGTGCTGTCTTCCGCACCGAATTCCCTGAAGGCGGCAAGAACCGCAAAGCCGTCATCAAGCTCATCCCTGCCGATGCCTGGGATGCTGAAGCCCGTGTGGAGGGCTGGAAGGCCTCCGCCAGTCTCTCCCACCCGACGCTCATGCACCTGTTTGCCACCGGCGTCTGCGAGGTCGACGGCCTCTCCATGCTGTACGCCGTCACCGAATACGCTGAAGAGGTTCTCGCCGATATCCTGCCCGAGCGCCCCCTATCCACGACTGAAGCCTGGGAGATGATCGGCCCCGTGCTCGACGCGCTTGCATGGATCCACGGCAAGGGTTTCGTCCACGGCCATCTCAAGCCCACCAACATCATGGTTGTTGACGAACGGCTCAAGCTCTCCGGAGAGAGTCTCCGTATTGCGGGTCATCCCGGCAATCCGCCCCCCAACCCCAGCATTTACGAGGCTCCTGAGAGTGCCTCGGGCGCCGTCAATCCTGAGGCGGATCTCTGGTCGCTCGGCGTCACGGTCGTTGAGGCGCTTACGCAGCGCCGTCCTTCCAGCCCGGGAATGAACCAGGACGATCCTGTCATTCCCAGCTCCATTCCGCATCCTTTTGCTGAGATCGCCCGCGGCTGTCTCCGCTCCAATCCCGCTCAGCGCTTCACCGTCGCAGATGTCAGGGATGCGCTTGGCATTGGCCGTCCTGCCCCGGAATCGTCCGAGGTTGCTCCCGGCAAGGTTCCGCCCCTCGGCCGCCTTGGCATTCTTGTCGTCCCGATCATCGTCATTGCTGCGGTGCTGGTCGTCCGCGAGGTCAGTATGCACATGCGCGCCCGGCAAACCGCCATATCGGCTTCCCAGCAACAGCAGGTCGTCCCGGACGCCGCTCAGCCCAAGCCCTCGGCAGCAACACCTGCTCCTGAACAGGCCCCCGCGCCCGCCGCCACTGAGCCTTCTGCTACTACTGCTCCTCCGCCCGACCAGGCGCAGACGCAACCCGCGTCTCAGCCCGAACCCCAAACCGAGGCCCCCGCCCCCGCTGAGTCCACGCCGTCACCCGCGTCCCTGCCCCCGGGCAACGCCCCCTTGAACGCGGAAGTCGTCACCCAGGTCCTGCCCGATCTGCTGCCCACCGCAGTCCACTCCATCCAGGGCAAGATCAACGTCGAGGTGCGGGTCACCGTCGACTCCGGCGGCAACGTCTCCAATGCGGAGTTCGAGTCCGAAGGCCCCAGCAAGTACTTCTCAAAGGCTGCCTTGGATGCGGCCCAGAAGTGGAAGTTCAAACCCGCGCAGCCAGGCGGTCAGCCCGCCCCCAGCGACTGGATCCTCAACTTCCAGTTCAAGCAATCCGGCGTCGAAGTCACTCCCACCCGGGCCTCTCACTAACCGCAAATTCGGCGCTCAGCTTCGCCGCTCAGGTAGTGTTAACAGGCCCTAGTTCAGCCCCGACTGCGTGGCTTTCACCAGGGTCACCCCGGTCTTGGTTGCGTAGTAAACGCTCGAAGCCTCGTCAACGCTACTATCGTTATCAAGGATGATGCCGCTTGTGCCGCCGGCGGCCGGCAGAGCCGTACTGCCGGCACCGACGCTTGGAAAGCCATTGGTGATGTCCAGGCTCATGACGCAGCCCGCCGTTCCACCGCCGGCAGCGATGCAGTTATTCGTGACCCCTACAAAAAGAAAGTCCTTCTGAAGAGAAGCGTTGTAAAACTCCGTCACCGGCGAAGAGTCCGCGTTCCCGGTAGCCAGAGCCGCCGTTTTCGCGCCCGCGCGCGAGTTCATAACGCCACTGGCGTTGAACCCGATGCTGTATAGGGTTGGAAGCATCCCACTGCCCGTTCCGGCCACATACATCAAGGGAGTTCCCGATCCGGTGTACCACGCATTGTTAAAGTCCGGTCCGTACGGGCCTGTGTAGGTGGTGTTAGCCAAGCCCACAGGCACCGAGACGGCGCTTGACAGGTTCGTTGGGGCCTGCACCACGATGGCGTTTGTGCCGTTGGAGTTGAACGTAGCGTAGACCATCTGATCGGTGCTATCCAACATGACCGGATTCTCAGCCGTGTTGCCGGGGGCCAGAACCGGGCCATAAACCACCGAGGGTGACGCGCCGCTGTCCGTCACAAAGTCGATGCGACCGTTGCTGTCTGTAAAAAAGACCTTGTTCGACACCGAATCGTACACAGGAGTGGACGGTACGGCATTGATGGCGACGCTCCAGAGAATCTCCGGTGCCGCACCGCAGCCGAACACGTTGCCAATCTTGTAAAGGTAGCCGGAACCGTTCCCGGTCCGGCTATAGGTCGCGGTGTAAGCGATATTGCGGCTGTAATCAACGTAAACGCTGTTTGTGGATTCCTGGTTTGTCGTGCCGCCGTCCGGAGAAAGCAACACTCTCTCATCAACGGCGTTGCTCCCTCCAGTGCCTGGCGCCACTGCCGCCGTCGCGCTTGCCCCTTCATTCTCGGTGGTGCCGATGGTCAGCACGTGGAAGTACGAACTGCCCGTAAGCAGATTCTCAACATAGGCGATCTGCGTCCCGGTCAGAGAGATGGTTACCGATGCCGGTACCTGTCCACTGCCTGAGGCGTAGGCGAACTTCACCGTAGGACCGTTCGTTGGGCAGAAACCGGTTGAGCCGGGCGAACTATAGAGATTGTTCACTCCCACAATGTTGGCCTGACCACCCGCCGCCGGGTTCGCGGGGATCCCGATCACCACAAAGTCGTTGCTGCAGCTCGGAGCCGCGGTCACGTCAAACGCATATTTGGCAGGAAAGGTTTGGCCGCCGCCCGGTGCGGAGTTCAAGCTGAAGGTTCCTGCTTCTGTCAACTGCACGCCATAGTTGCCGGAGCTGTAGTCGTAGTACGAATAATTCCCGGGACTGTTGCCCCAGATGTTGATCTCCATGCCGGCGGCGTTGAAGAGAAGCCCGTCGACATCAATCTGCGGGTTGGCTGTGGCAGGGTAGAGCAGATTGTCGTAATAGAAGGCGCCCATGGGGCTGGTTAAGATGCCCGGTCCCCCCGGATCCACGGGGTACGTGCCAAGGTCATACCCTCCGTTCATGGTGAGGGTTCCCCCGGTGGCAAGAAAATATCCATTGCCTGCGTCAGTTGTATTCAGGCTGCCATACCCAGTCTCCGGAAGGATGGAGAAGGAATAGTCGAACAAAGGCTCAAAGGCTGAAGTCGAAGGAGAGCCCGACAGGGGCAAGCTCCAGTCTCTCGGGATGCCTGGGACGGCCTCCCTGTGCCTGGGATTCGATTCCGGCCACCAGGCCTCCCGATGGTGCAGGTACCAACTCTGCAGCCAGCGGGGGTCTTTCTGGATGCGGGCCATCGCCGCACTGTCTTTCGAATCCCGGTAGTGAACGTGATGAAGCGTCCAATCCGAAACGATTCCAAGCGGAGCTTGCTGCGCAGGCCCTGCCACGAGCGGCGCTGCACACAGCGCCACAAAGGCACTTACTATAATTAGTTTCATTTTCCTACCTGGGTTTGATAGCGGGATTGTAAGCAAGCCGTGGCTTTGCGCGCTGTGATAGCAGGAAGTTTGGGAACCAAAAGGATTAACCTGCGTAAACTCGCTTCAAGGCGCGGGCTTGCTTCAAGCGGCGAATTGCGCTTCCGTCAACATGCATTTTGCTCAGGAGTTTCCCTTGCGCAAAAAAGCCCAGCCAATCGGCTGGGCTCTTCATTTCGTTTGCTGGGCGCTTAAGGCGTAACCGACTGCAGCGAGTGGTTGCCGTGAGGAACAATAACCAGCGCCGTCGGCTCCGATCCTGAAGGATATGGAGTCGCCTGTGTGGGCGTCACCACGCCCGTATTGGTGTCCATGCGGAAACCCGATACCGAGTTGCCCAGGTAGTTCGTCGTGTAGACAAAACGTCCCAGTGCCGGATCGATCGCAATCGCAACCGGCTGCGTGTCGGTGGCATACACCTGGCTGCCGTTGCTGTTCACAACTGCTGACGGAGTGCCTGTTGGCAACGCAATTGTGTAGCCGGTGACCGACGAATCCAGCGCATTCGAAACGTAAATATAAATGCCGCGCGGATCAATCGCCACGCTGGAGGGTTCGTTGCCCGTTTTGAACGGACCGTTCACCATGAACGCCAGTGGGCCACCGGTCTGAATCGAGTACCCGATCAGTTCGTTTGAGGCAAAGTCGGTCACGTACACAAACCGGTTCACCGGATCGCTCGTAATCCCACTCGGCCTTACGCCCGCCTTGTACGGACTCCCCGCGGTGGCCGTCAACGCGCCGCCCGTGCCCACCGAGTAGCCGAATACCCATCCCGGATTCGCTGAGCTGGTTGGCGTCCCGCCAGGGTTGTACGCCGAAAGGTCGTAGGTCGCCGCGTACACGTTATTGTTGTTCGCCAGCACGTTCACTGCCACCGGAACCATCTCGTCCCCGCCGTAGCCCGGAACCGTCAGCGTCTGCTGCGCCGCCAGGCCGCCGATCACGCCCATCGTCGAAAGCGGATACTCCGACAATGTTGCTGTCGTCGTCCCCGAAACCACGTAAAGGTAGGTGTTCGCCTGGTTCACGGCCAGCCCCACCGGTGCCGAAGCCAGCGTGATTGTATCCGCAGCCGTCAGCGTGCCGTTGGTTGAAATGCTGAAGTGAACCACCGTCTTGCTGGTCGCGTTGGCTACGTACAGGTGGTAATAGTTGCTCGTCACGGCCATCGTCAGCGGTCCCACTCCGCCTGAGGAGACCGTAGGCTCTCCCTGGCGAAGCGCGCCGGACTCCGAGTCCACCGCGAACGTCTGAATCTGCCCGGCGCTCCCGCCTCCGGATCCGGACGAACTGCCCACAAAAACATAGTCGATGGTCACAAGCTGGCAGCCAGCCAGGAACACGGCCACCAGGAGGCCGACCGTCGAAACCAGGAACAGCTGGCTCATTTTGTTGAACTTCATGCGCTTCCTTCGTCGTGGACCATCACATTCTGGTCCCAGAAAAACTTGTTTAGGTTGCCCCGTAGTCATTGTAAAAGCACCTTGCGGGGTGTTGCTACCAGGTTCCGTCGCCGGATCCCGGGCAATCGCTCATCGTCCCTATGGCACGCCCGCGCCCGTACCCGCGTGCGGTATCGCTGCCACCGCCGTCGGCAGGTCGTTGGACGGGAATGGAGAATTCTGCGTGTCAAGAAGCGTGCCATCTGTTGCGCTCAACTCAAAGCCTGACACGGTGTTGCCAAGATAATTCACACTGTAAAGAAAGTGGCTCGTCGAGGGGTCGATGCCCAGCGCCACCGGCTCCAGCCCCGTCGCATACGTTCCCAGGCTGGTCAGCTTGCCGCTGCTCATCGAGTAGGCTGTGATGTTGGAGTCGGTCGCGTTCGCCACGTAGGCAAAACTGTACTTCTGGTCCACCACGATCGCCGATGGGTTCGTCCCCGCCTTGAACGGGCTGCCCGCCAGCGGCGTCAATACACCCGATGCAATCGTGTACGCCAGCACGTCGTTGCCCGCGTAATCGGTCGCGTACAGGTAGGTCCCACTCTTGTCGCTCGCCAACGCTGAAGGCCGAATCCCGGCAGCGAACGGCGATCCTGCCAGCGCCGTCAGAACGCCGCCAGAGCCTACTGAAAATCCAAAAATGTAGCCCACCGTCGGGCTCACCGACGTGTCGTATGCCGTAACGTACACATCGGTTCCTGAAGCAAGCACCGCAATCGCCGTTGGCGCAATCACATCGTTCGGCCTGCCGGCCACCGTCAGCGGCCAGTAGTTAGAGCTGATGCTCCCATTCACCGCCGGCGATCCAATCGCCACCGGCGTTGAGCCGGTGGCCGCTGTCAGCGGAAACACCCCGACCGAACCTGAGCACGGCGCCGCCGTTGAGCAGGTCGGCAGAGGCTGATAGGTGTCTACCACAAACAGGTTCGCTGCGCTCGACGCCAGACCTAGTGGGAATACGCCCGGCGTATTTACCGTGTTGTACGGATAAAGCTTGCCGTCGCTTCCAATCACGAACTGGACTATGTTGTTGTCGTCCTGGTTGGCCACAAACAGGCTGGCTGCGTCCGACGAAACCGCTTCAGCCACCGGCAACCGGCCTTGGGAAGGTACCGGCGACGCTGGAATCTGGCGCATGTGCCCCGACTCCGAGTTCACCTCGAAGATGTCGAGCTCTCCGTAGTTGTTCGTGCCGGCTGCCTTTGAGCTGGCGACAAAAACAAAATCCACGGTGAGCGTGGCGCAGGCGGTCATAAATCCAGCTACCAGGATGCTGGCCAGGGCGACCAGCAGCAGCTGGCTCGGTTTGTTCAACTTCATGCGCATCTTTCGTCACGGGGCCCTACCGCGGGTCCCTTGTCAATCAGGTTTGGAATCGAACCCCCAAGCGCCCTTCTTGAAAAGCCGCGCCCGGCATTCGGCTGCGTTCTGTTTTGCTGCCTGTTCTTGCCTGCCGGGAGCCCGGCCTACCGCTGGCGCACACGCCAGCTGTCATCCCCTCCCGGCCCGGTTCCTTAGTCTGTGCGCCCGTCCACAAGGCACCATGTGGCCTGACCCTGCAGCGTGTAGCTGTTGGCCACCCGCAGTGGATTGAGCACGCCGTCGTTCACGTCGATGGAACGCCCGGTGATCGTCGAATCGTTGAAGTTCGCCGTGTAAATGAACTGGCCCGACGGATCCTCAACCAGGCATTGGGGGCCAGCTCCCGATCCGAACGTCGGCGGCGTTAGTGGCGTGGCTTGGTACGACGGCGACGTGGTGATGGTGTATCCGGCGATTCCGCTCTCCGCGTTCACGCCCAGAACGTTGCTTCCCTGGTTCGCCACGTAGAGGAAGTTATTGCTCGTCTTGGAAACCACGATCAGGTAAATCGGATTCACCACCGTGGTAGCATCCGGGATTACGCCTCCCGTCTGCGCCTGGAGCGCCCCGTTGTTGCCCACCGTGAATGGAACAATCTGGCTCGGCGAAGTCACCGGGGAGCTGGAGCCGCTCGGCGTGTACGTCACCGGCTCGTTGTCCAGCACGTAAATCACGCCCGATGCGCTCACAATCGCTGTCGCCTGCGTCGCCGACTGGTTGTTCCCGCCGATAGTGATGGGCTGCGGGCTGTTCTGGCCCAGCGACAACTGCCCGCTTCCGGACGAGTACACATACGGGAACACCGAGTCGCCGGTCCCCGCCGGCGGCGGCAGGCCGCTCAACGTCATTACGTAGCCAGATGCCAGCACAAAGTCGATCGGGTTGGCCGGCACCGGGAAGTACGTCAGACCCGTTCCGCTCGATCCCGTCACCTGCGCATTGACCACCAGCGTCAGCCGCCCCGTCGTCTGGTTGATCTGGAACACCGTAATGTCGCCGCAGGTTGTTGCCAACGGGCCCAGCGCCAGCTTGCAGGTGGCGTTGTTGGGCGAGTCGTGGTCAAGAACCAGAAGGTAGTTGCCTGAGGTGTCCGCCATCATTCGGAAAGGGTTGATCCCCTGCGTGTAAAACGTCTCTTGCGGCGTCATGATGCCGTTGCCGCCCACCGCGAACTCCGTAATGTTCGAGTTCTGGCAGGGATTCGCCGTCGTACAGGTCGCTCCACCCTGGGCGTTCACACCCGCGTTCAACACGTAAAAAAACTTGCTCCCCACAATCAAGACCGCGCGCTCCGGGTTGGCGCCTCCTGACGATATCGGCATTCCGTTGATGGGGGTCAGAAATCCCGTATTGTGGTCGATCTTGTAGCCGCTGATGATTCCGCTGCCATTGGACTCGGCCGTCACCGTACCTGTGACATACAAATAGCCAACCGTATAACTACGAACGCAAGACGTAACGCAGAGAATGACGCCAGCTGAGAGGGCGCTCATCAGAAGTGCCTTGCCGAATTTCGTGAACTTCATGCGATTCCTTCATCCTGGTCGGGCGTGCGCCGCCAAGTTTGCTAGTNNCTGATGCATTGTAAAAGCCGAGGGCCGCTTGTGCCTAGTTTCACCCAAACTATGGGCAAATATGCCTGTTTTCCACGGTCTGGCTTTCCTAACAGACGCTACCCAGCTCCTTCGCGAGCTTCGTTCCGTCTAGTTTGCAAAGCGGTTGGAGTTTTGACGCCCACCCGGGCTGAAATGTCACCCAAAAAGACGCTCGCAAGCGTAGCGCCGGGCTCCAGCCCGG
>PLST01000320.1:24651-24799 GCA_003164255.1 Acidobacteriaceae bacterium
CCAAAAGCCTTTCCGAACCCGTCGAAGTTCTGCACGCTCCCATTCACTCGCCACTTGCCCGGAGAGTGCGGATCGGTCAGCGCCCACTGCCGCGATAACTGGTCCGTCTGGTTCACGCACCAAACCTGCGCAAACCCCAGGAAGTACC
>PLST01000435.1 GCA_003164255.1 Acidobacteriaceae bacterium
GGGCCAACCCTGGTGAATACCTCAAGCGTGGTATTTGAAGGATGACACATCACTTGTGAGAGTGGGCGTGTGTTTGCAGAATATTTGGGTGGTTTTTTGTAGGCTTTATTTAGATAGACGATTTGGCGAGTGTTGGGAGGCAGGAGAGAGCCTTCCTTGCATTGAACAGGGACAGTGGACAGTGAACAGTCGTCAGTGAACGACAGGTAAATTGTTGTGGATGGATTGGCCCAGCGACTTGTTAAGTCGCTGGGCCTTTTTTGCGTTTGTGGGCGTGGTTTCGTGGAGCTTTCAGTTCGCGCCGGGCGGGTGTTCGGGGAAAAGCTCGGGGAGGAGTTTCTGCTTTCCCACTCATGGACCAAAAAACGGTCCATGAGTTGGGGCACAAGTGGAATTGCCGAGATTTGCGAAAAGCAACCGCAGGTCCTTCGACTACGGTCGCTCCCCACCCCACGGACAAAGATCCGTCCGCGGGGACCCCGGCTGCGCCGATCTTCGCTGAGGATGACAATCCATTCAAGTGATGAGGATGACAGTCAATGGCGGGGCCGCTGCTAGAATCTCGATGGAGCCTGCCGCATGAGAGTGAATGCGCTTTATCCTGGAACGTTTGACCCGCCGACGAACGGGCATGTGGATCTGATTACGCGCGGGTCGAAGCTGTTCAGCGAGCTGACGGTGGGGATCCTGGTGAACCCGGTCAAGAATCCTCTGTTTACGGTGGAGGAGCGGGTGGAGATGCTGCGCGAGGTGACGGGCGGGCTGGGCAATGTGCAGGTGGCAACGTTCGACGGGCTGATGGTGGATTTTGCGCGGCGGCAGGGTGCGACGGCGGTTCTGCGCGGGATTCGCGCGATTTCGGACTACGAGCATGAGTTCCAGATGGCGCTGATGAACCGGCGGTTGGCCCCGGAGATTGAAACGGTGTTTCTTCAGCCGGCGGGGCGCTACTCGTTTGTGAGTTCGCGGATGGTGAAAGAGGTCTTCAGCTTTGGAGGCGACGTGAGCGGGCTGTTGCCACCGAACGTGCTGAAGCGGCTGCGGGCACGGATCAATAACGGGGCTTGATACGCCTGGGCGGCCGATGGTTGACCGTTCGGCATCGCGTAAATCTTTTGAAAAAGCAGGGAGTGTTTCAAGACCTTTGCGCGGTTGGCTGCATCCTACAGTCATGCGCGGGTTGTTCCCTGTGTTTGCGGGTGGTTTGACTTGCGGACGGGATGCAATGACGCCACGCTTATGACCCAAAATCAGGAGCCCTTATGACGCCCCATACAGAAGCTTTTAGTCTTCCTGCGGCTGTAACTTCTATCCCTACGCATCCCGACCCGACGCTGGATGAAACGCTCAGCGCTGAACAACTGGAGGAGAAATACGACCCGCAGGCCAAAGACGGCGAATGGGGGGAACATCCGATTTACCGGATCAAGGAGTGGCGGGGCGATGTCGAGAGCAAGAAGACTCTGCTCGGCTATTGGCCTTGGGTTGTGGCCCAGTTCGAGCTGAAGGGTGAAGGGGCGGAGGGCAAGGCCGAGAAAAGGGCGGAGAAACGGGCCGACGCCGAGGAAAAGGAAGTGCAGCAGCTCGAGGCGGAAGATCCGGGGAATCAGGGGGCTTGATGGGTGCTGGCAGTCAGCATCCTGCTATCCCTGGTCCCCAAATGCGAGGGACCAGGGGCACCCGGCTAAAGCCGCGCCCTTTCAAACCAGGGCCTCGCTGATGCGTTTATGCGGCGGCGTGGACGCCGCCACGACAGCCGGTCAGGAGACCGGCGCTACGCTCGGATTTTGCGCTGGTGTCGAAATCTGTAAAGATAGTAGATGCGATGACAACGACAGCTCCTGCAAAAGTATTTGCCGACCGTATTGGCCGGATCGAGGTCTCTGCGACCATGGCTGTGGCCGCCGAGGCTGCCAAACTGCGCGCCCAGGGCGCCAACCTGGTGGATTTTGGAGCCGGCGAGCCCCACTTCCCTACCCCGCGGCACATCAAGGACGCGGCGATCGCGGCCATCGACGCAAACTTTACTCGCTATACCGTGGTGCCGGGCATTCCCGACGTGCGCAAGGCGATCGTGGAGCGGCATGCGACCGACTTTGCTTCGGACTACGCAATCGACGAAGCGATTTTTACCACTGGCGGCAAGCTGGCCCTGTTCAACACCATCCAGGTGCTGGTGGATCACGGCGACGAAGTGATTCTGCCGGTTCCCTACTGGGTGAGCTTCAAGGACATCATCCAGTACGCGGGCGGCAAGGTGGTGTTTCTTGAGACCAGCGAAGCAGAGAGCTGGCGGATTACGGCAGACGCGATTGAGAAGGCGATTACGCCGCGGACCAAGGCGATCATTCTGAACTCGCCGTCGAACCCGGCGGGGAGTGTGGTGACTGCCGAGGACCTGGAACGGATTGTGCACCTGGCGCACGACCGCGGCATCTACCTGCTGCTGGACGAGTGCTACGTGTACCTGAACTACACGGGCAAGTGCGTGTCGGGCGGGTCGTTTACGTGGGCCAAAGAACACCTTGTGATCCTGGGATCGCTTTCAAAGACCTACGCGATGACAGGTTGGCGCGCGGGGTATGCGCTGGCGGCGAAGCCGGTGGTGGCGAACCTGAGCAAGCTGCAGTCTCAGTCGACGTCGAATGCGACCAGTTTCGTCCAAAAGGCGGCGATTGCGGCACTGGCCGGCTCGCAACATTGCGTGAGCGAGTTTCGCGCGGAGTTTATCGACCTGCGGGACTACATGCTGGAGAAGGTGAGGGCGATTCCGGGTGTGACCTGCACGACACCCGAGGGGGCCTTCTACGTGTATCCGAATGTGGGGGCTTACATCGGCAAGGGCGGCATTCGCACGGCGACCGAGCTGGCGACGCGGCTGCTGCATGAAGGCCACGTGGTGACGGTGCCGGGCGAGGCGTTCGGGACCAGCGAACATATCCGGATCTCGTACCCGGTGACCAAGCAGAACATCGACGAAGGTACCAAGCGGATGGGAGAATTCCTGACCGGACTGAA
>PLST01000130.1:0-5113 GCA_003164255.1 Acidobacteriaceae bacterium
TGCCTGGGAGGGCCCTTGAGCACGGGCATTCGCTAGTATGCCCGCATCTTCTATGGCAGCCGTTACAAAGTGCTGGGAGACCTGCTCTACCCCACGCCTCTGCCGGCATCTGCAAGCGGACCATTCGGGACTGCCCGGCCATAGCTGCGCTGCTTCCTGTAACCTCCAGGCGCTTGCAGTCGTAAGCTTGAGCGAGAGGCAAGCAGTGGCTGCCCAGCGCCGAAACCTGATCGTCTCGATCCTCTTCACCGTCTTCGGCGGTCCCGGAATTGTCTTGTTCTTCCTTCCCCTTTCGATGACGCGATTCCGCTTACCAATTGGAGAACCACGGTCCCAGTTGCTCCTTGGTTTTGGATTGATTGCGGTTGGTCTTACTCCGGGGCTTGAATCAGTTGTCCGCTTTGTCTTCGTGGGACGTGGCGCCCTCCTCCCCACGACGCCACCTGAAAACCTTGTCGTGAGCGGATTCTACCGCTATGTTCGAAACCCAATGTACGTCGGTGTTCTGGTCGCCCTTGCCGGAGAGGGCGTTCTGTTCTGGAGCCGCGGTTTGGTGGTGGAGGAGGTTTTGGTTTTCATTGGATTCAATCTCTTCGTCCGCCTTCACGAGGAACCGTTCCTGGCCCGCCGCCACCCTGAGGAGTATCCACACTATAAAAGCCATGTCCCCCGCTGGCTTCCGCGGCTTACACCGTGGACTGGCCCTCAAGCCTGAGTCCGGGAACCTTTTTGAGCGCTGCCGGTGTCAAAGTAGAAGGGGGGTCGGCCGCTTTTCGTGCCAGCGCGGACGTGTACCCTGAATATGGAGCACATTTTGAAGCGTTGGATTCAAGTTCTAACTTGCTCGGTCGCAGTCACTGTGGGCGGATCCATTGCCAGGTCGCAAGCTGCGCCCGGTAATGCAGCAAACAAAGCTGCGCATGAGACCGTAACAACTGTGGTGCTGCCGGCCTCGCCGTCCGCCCTGCTGCCCGAGGCGCTCGACGGATGGGTCCGTGACGCTGCGCCCACAGCCCTTGCCGATCCGGCGCAGGCCGACCCTGCCAACGCGGCCGCTCTAAAGGAATACGACTACAACGGCGGCGCTTCCGCCACCTACAAGCGCGAAGGCGAAACGCTCAGCATCCGTGCCCTCCGATTTCAGGACGCGACCGGCGCTTATGGCGCCTACTCCTTTTACCGACAGAATGGCTGGTTGAAGGAGGATATCGGGGCCGGGGCCACCTCCTTCCACAACCGCGTCCTCTTCTGGAAGGGCGATACGGTCGTCGATGCGACCTTCTCTCACATCGGCACCATGTCTGCTGCTGAAATGCGCGAACTTGCCCACCACATACCCGATCCGCCGGGAACCCGTGCTCTCATGCCGCCCGTCCTTGCGAATCTTCCCCAACACGCGCTGGACGGGCAGACAACGCATTATGCGATCGGGCCAGCCGGTTATGCGGGTTCTGGTGGCGTGCTGCCCCCCGATCTGATTGGCTTCGATCGCGGCGCAGAGGCCGTCACCGCGAATTACAGTCTCACCTCCGGACCTGCCACGCTCACCATCATTGACTACCCCACTCCGCAGATGGCTGAGGCGCAGGAGCCGAAGATTCGTGACTATATCAAGGCCGGCGGCGCAGCTCAACCGCCATGGCCCAAGCCCCTCGCCGATTCAGACCAGGCTTCGCTTGAGGTGCGGCGCAGCGGCACCCTGGTCGCCATTGTGAGCGGCGACGCAATCCCCGACGAGAGCCACAAGCTTCTTGAAATGGTCCACTATGAGGCCGACCTCACCGCACTGCCCCAGGTGGGAGGGGAAACCGAGGTGGCAAGAACGGCCAGGCTGCTGGTGGGCATCGCGGCCATCGTGATTGTGGGCAGCAGCGCCGCGCTCCTGCTCGGGTTCTTCCTCGGTGGCGGAAGGGCAATGTACCGCATCATGCGCGGCAAGCCGGCCTCTTCGGTCTTCGACGAGGAGTTCATTCGGATCGATTTGCGGGAAAAGTGGACTGAAACGCTTGGACCCGTCGAAGGCACGGATCCGAAGGGTTAATTGCAGCATCTGCCTGTGGAAAATAGGACATAAACCCGAAGAAACACCCCTGAAAGACGGTAAATCCCTATCTTTCAAAGGCGAACATCCGTCGAAGATCCAGGCAGCTTCGCCTGTGGATGCCCCCCTGTAACACTATGATAATAATCACTTTATTTCTACCGAGATTTCTCCTTGACACTCTCTTCCCCCGCTCCTACTATGCAGCCAGAAAGTTCTGATGGTTTTGCCTCCGTTGGAACTATTCTCCCTGAGGGAAGAGCTGCCCTGTTGCCGGGCGGCTCTTTCCGTTTCTTGACCCCTTTTCGAGACGATTTCCCTCGGTCGGCTACGGGGGCCTCCTGACGTCGAATGGTCTCCGCTTTCTTATGCCGAAGGATCCCCTCCGGAGCGACTGAAGTGCGCCTACTGGAAGGAGCGCCAGCCAATATCCGCCAGCATTCCCCGAATAACAACCAGCGCAGTCACCGTCACCGCCGCCAATAGGCACGTCCAGAAACCAATGCGATTGAACGGTACCAGCAGGGCAGACTCTCTGCCATAGAGCGTAATCCCCAGCTTGTCGGGGAGCAGGGCGTTCACCGCAACCGCAAGCAGGAAACCTCCGGTCCATACGATTGCGATCTTGAAAGCAAGTTGAACAGTCTGTGCCAGTATCGTCATGGTGTACCTCGCCTGAGAATCATCGATTCATACGCACCTATCAGCAGGAATGCCGCCGCACGACTCGACTTTACCTTCCACCGGCACAACGATACAATCGAACTTGCAAGCCGAAGTAGCTCAGTTGGTAGAGCAGCTGATTCGTAATCAGCAGGTCGTCGGTTCGAGTCCGACTTTCGGCTCCATTTTCACCCGCAGGCAAAGGAAATGTTATTCCAGAGTGGCTTCCAATAAAAGGGAAGCCATTTTTCGTGGTCCAAAACGGCGCGGTCGCACCCAGGACGTGCACGGTATCCTTCTCAGAAACCCAAAGCTCGGCCCCGTTATTCCTGCCCGTAGGTGTCCAGATGCTCCACAAGATTGGCGCACATGCCCTGCAGGGCACTTAGACGTCCACGCCCCTCAGCGTCTCTGCCTTGAATCTCGGCGGTGAGTATTTCACCTGCCAATTCATGGAAGGCTTCGTGGATCTCGTCAACCTCCATGAAGCCGGGCGAGGTACCTCGCCCAGCTTGCCGCTCAGATTCCAGCCACGTCCTAAATCGGCATTCTCGCGGATTCATCGAAGGCGGAGCATGACGTCTTCCAAGAGCAAACGCTTCAAAGGCGGCAAACCAGGCACGGTGCGCAACGCTGGCATATTGCACAGCACGATTACCTGAGTGAACCAGCGGCACCTTTGCCCAGCTCGGATCGGGCTTCCATACCGAAACCCAGCCCGGAAAATCAGACGCCGGCATGGGCCTTGCGATCCCGTAGCCCTGGCCCAGTTCGCATCCAAGTTGAAGCAGCATCAATCCGTGTTCGACTGTCTCTACGCCTTCGGCGATCACCTGGCGATGGAAGGCGGAAGCGAGGCCAAGGATGCCCTCCAGAATGTTCAAATTCTCAGGGTCGTCCAACATGTCGCTTACAAAGCTCTGGTCGATTTTCAGAATGCTTGCAGGCAGCCGCTTGAGATAGGTGAGAGAGGAATAGCCGGTACCGAAATCGTCCAGTGCAAGCCCCACACCGATGGCGTGACAGGCGTTCAGAACTTGCGCGGCCTTCACAACATCCTGCAACGCGCTTGTCTCCAGCACTTCGATCTCAAGGCTGAAGGGTTTGGCACCCGGGTGTGCGCCGAGCAGGCAACTCAGCCGATCCACAAAATCCTTTCGCTGTAACTGCATGGCGCCCACATTCACGCTGACAGGCATTTCAAGCCCCGCTTCGCGCCAACGGTCCATCTGAGCCAGGGCGCTCTCAATAACCCATTCGCCAACCTCGATCGCCACCGGCTGATCTTCAATCACCGGCAGGAACATTCCTGGCGGCAAAAGCCCCCTCTCCGGATGCTGCCAGCGAATAAGGGCCTCGGCGCCAACTACCTCACCGGTGCGCATGTTCACCTTGGGCTGGTAGTAGAGCACGAACTCGCCGGCCGCAAGCGCCCCGCGAATGCGCTCCACATTCTCATGCCGGCCGCGTACGGTATGGTCGTGATCGGGATCGAAGATATGGTAGCGGTTTCCGCCCGCGAGTTTAGCCTGATACATTGCCTGATCGGCCTGGCGCAATAGCGAGTCCGCGTCCACCTCGCCTGGTTGCGGGTAATACGTTACGCCGATGCTCGCCGCTACACGCAAACCCAGGTCACCAACCTGAACCGGCTCCGACGCGGCCTCCCGTAATTGGACCAGGACCGGCGCGATCGATTCAGTATCGTCCAGGTCGAGCATCACGGCGACAAATTCGTCCCCGCCGATCCTGGCCAGCGTATCGCCTTCCCGCAGGGCGCACTTCATATTGAAGGCCAGGGATGTTAATAGCCGATCTCCAACATCGCGGCCATGCTTGTCATTGATGCCCTTGAATCCGTCCAGGTCAAGATACGCTACCGCGACTTTCTGATTCCGGCGCTTTGCCTGTGCCATGGCCTGCTGTAGACGATCAGCCAGCAAAGTGCGATTGGGCAAGTTCGTCAGCAAGTCGTAATGGGTCACATGCTCCAGTTGCTGCGCATGCTTTTTCACCTGNNNCCAGCGAGCGCCACATGTTCGCGTAGAATTCCGCGGCGTGAAGACCTGACTTGAGAATGCGGGGATTCTTGCCCAGCACCTCTTCGCGCTCATACCCGGTAATCCGCGTAAACGTGTCATTTACATCGAGAATGGCGCCATTGGCATCGGTAATGACGATTCCTTCGCGCGCATTCGTAAACACACTCGCCGCCATGCGAAGCCGTTCTTCATTTTCTTTTTGCTTTGTGATGTCCTCTGAGAAGATGAGGACTCCACCGATCTCACCGTCCCCGGTCTTCCATGGCTGGATCCTTCGCCTTATCCATTGTGCCGAGCCATCCGCGCGCTCCAGCAGCTTCTCGTCGGCGCCCAGCGCCTCTCCCGCCTGGGCCCGGCGGTGTTCCTC
>PLST01000130.1:5152-10391 GCA_003164255.1 Acidobacteriaceae bacterium
ATCTGGTACTGGATGACCTCGGTGATGTCCTTGATTGTTCCGTGCATCTTCACGGGACGGCCCTGCGCGTCGAATTCCAGGCGCCCAAGTCCATGCACCCAGCGCTGCGCCCCGTCGGAATGCCGGACGATGCGGTACACCCGATCAAATGACTCGCCCTGGCCGATCACTTCGTTCGCAAAGTAGGCGGCCATGCTGCCGCGGTCGCCCGGGTGCACCAGAGCTTCCCATCCATCCACGCTTCGCACGTAGTCCTTGCTGATACCGAATAATTGATCCAGCACTTCCGAACTGGTCCACATCCCGGTGCCGATATCGACGGTATAGCTGCCCAGGCCAGCAATCCGCTGCGACTCGATGAGCGATTCCTCGCTCTCCCGCAACGCGGCGTCAGCCAGCTTCCTCTCCGTGATGTCCTCGATTGTGCCAAATATCTTGTGAGGCTGACCCTGTGCGTTAAACTCCAGCCTGCCCCGTCCGTGCACCCAGCGCACTGCCTTATCCGTCTGGCGAATAATCCTGAACTCCTTGTCAAATGGACGACGCTCGCCAATCACCTCTTTCACAAAATGGTCGATCATCTTCTGTTGTTCATCGGGATGGACCAGCGCTACCCACCCCTCGATGTTCCGCACATAATCCTTGCCGATGCCAAACAACTGATCCAGAACATCGGAACTCGTCCACTCCCTGCGCCGGAGATCTGTTATGTAGCTGCCCAGACCTGCGATCCTCTGAAATTCTCTAAGTGACTCTTCACTCTCGCGAAGTCTCTCATCGAACATCTTGTCCTGCGTAATGTCGCGCCCTGCGCCAAATAGGCCAATGATCTCGCCATCGGGATCCCTCACCGGGTAGATGCGGTTATCTACCCATCGCTGCTGACCGTCCTTGCCCAGCACCGCCCGGGTTTCTCGCGCCACCGGGTTCCCCGCGAGCGCCTCAGTATCAAGCCTATAAAATGCGTCAGCATATGCTTCAGGAAACAGATCGTAGTCGGTCAGACCCACCACATTGTCACAAACGCTTTCGAATGCCTTGCGCGTCAAGCCATTCGCTGCTGTAAACACGTGATTGCGGTTCTTGAAATAGAGAGCATCGTTGACAATGTCCATCACAGGCGCAATGACGGTCAGGCTTTCGGGCGCACCTTCACGCGCAAACTGGCTCTTCGCATCCTCAAGCCAGAGATCGATCGTCTTGGTCTCATTGCCGTCGGCTGGTTCACGCGTGTATTGCCCGCAGACGCACCGAATCCGCCCGTCAGCGTGTCGTAGACGGAAATTGAACGCACCTGATTGATTTGGAAGTTCCGGAGAAAACAGCATCTCGGCGATATCGCAATCCCCGGGATGAATGAGGTCGCGAAAGACGACTCTTGAGCTGAGAAAATCCTCGGCACTGTAGCCCAGCAGAGCCTTCACGCCTGCGCTTGCCGATAGCACCGTCAGGTATTCGTCGAGCGCAAAGCGGATTCTTGCCTGAACAGGGGGCCCAGTCATACACTTCCGAGATTTAGGCGTACTGATTGTATACACGCAGATATTAGTCCATCGGCAAAAAATCCGGAAGGACAATCCTTGAACGTCGGAATTGTTGCCCTAACGGACCAAAATGGTGCTCCATCGATCAACTCTTCCGCTGCAGCCCAAAACGTACCAAGTCAAGCACCCATTATCCACGGGTTTTTGCTTGCCCTCCCTATTCCGGCCTGCTTATCCACCCCGGCTCTTGGCATAATCGCACTGGNNGGCAGTGCGTACGACCTGTGGGAGTAATCAAGAGTGACCAGGTATAGCCGTCAGGACGTTTTGCGCATCTTGCAGATCAGTTCCCACCAGCTACAGGGGTGGGAGAGAGCCGGACTCATCCCCCCGCAGCAGTCTTATTCATTCCAGGACCTGGGTCAGCTCAGAATTTTCCGCGTGCTCCGCGAGGATGACGTGCCCGCAGCCTCTATCCGGGACTCAATCCTGGCCATGAAGGCCGTTTCTGGCATGAGCAATCCGCTCCTCGAAGCCAGCCTGGTGCGCACCGGGACGCGGCTGGCATTCCGCCATCATGGCTCCATGGTGGATCCAATTCGCCGCCAACTCTTGTTCGACTTTGAACGATNNCTCCGCAATCTGGCCGATTCCGGAACCCACGGCATCCAGGAACGCTTTCTTGCCGCCGTTCAGGCCGAAGAGGCCGGCGAAAAGCAGCGAGCCATCACTCTTTACGAGGAAATTCTGGATCTCGATCCGGATTACGCGCCTGCCAGCATTAATCTTGGAACCCTGCACTTTCACCTTCGCCAGTTCGGCCACGCCGAAGAGTTCTACCGCCGCGCCACCATCTCGGATCCCGGCTATGTCCTCGCCTACTTCGACCTCGGAAATGTACTGGACGAATTGGAGCGCCTGGATGAGTCAATTGCGGCGTACTGCAAGGCGGTAGCCCTCGCGCCCCGTTATGCGGATGCACACTACAACCTCGCTCTCGCCTACGAGAGGAAAGGCCTTCACCGCCCGGCGCTGCGCCACTGGCAGTCCTACGTGCGGCTGGATAACCGGGGCCCCTGGGCCGATCATGCGCGCTCTCAGATCCGCAAACTCCTCAGTCGCGAGAAGCTTTCAATCGCCTCGCGCGCCGACCGATTTGTCCCGCCCGGCAAGGGAAGAGCAGCTTTGGCGCTGGTCGGGTAAATCGTAGCTCCCGATCGGCTGTCCTGAGGGCCTCCAGGCCCTCAGATGCCTCGCTAGGCCGCAAAGCGATCAATCGGTGGAGTCTCGCTGGCGCGTGGCCTTTACGCCCGACAAGATCCCAATACCAATCATCACAATGGCTCCCACCACGATCCAGTGCATTGGCATGCGAACCAGGTGCGCGGCATAAGCCAGCCCAATGATAACGATTGCAAAACCAGCAGAATAAAGTCCGAACGACATAAGATCTCCCTGGCCTGCGATCGCACGGTTTCGCACAATCTGGCCCCACCAAGCCAGCCTCGCATGGCCGTCGGAGAGAGTCTGAGCAGTTCAGACCAGGGTTCGGTAGGGGAATGTTTGCCAATGAGTAGCTTCCGGGTTGCCGGACAACCGACAGCTGCTCCGAATTCTCAGTTCAGCCGTGCACTCTGGTTTGGACTATCCAGCGAGAATGTCGGTATCTCAATATCAAACCGCTCACCGCCTTCAGTCTCCATCTGGTAAGCCCCGCCCATCATCCCTGATGTCGTGTCGAGAGGCGCGCCACTCGTGTATTCATAGCTCTCGCCGGGTTTGAGGACTGGTTGATCCCCAACAACACCCGCACCCTTGACCTCGGTGAATTCGCCCCGCGCATTCGTGATCATCCAGTGTCGACTCCGTAGCTGTACCGTTTCCTTTCCCAGATTCTCGATGATCACTCGGTAAGCCCAGAAATACTGCGAGTTGCCAGGCGATGATTGCGCCTCAAGGTAAGTCGGTACTACGCTTACCGCTATTCCTCTTGTAATTGCTCGATACAGTAGTGGCTCTGCCATACAGAGAGCTTAGTGCAAACCTGTGGGATGATCCAGGATGAACGGGGGTGGCGACTGCCATTGGTCTGAAAGAACCGAAATCCGGAAAAATAGAGTTGGAGACGAGTTGCCGGTAATTCGACCAGGACAGCCCGTTGTAGAATCTGCTTACACTACAAAGTCCTTCCAGGAACCATGGATAAATTCAAGTTCAGGCTCCGGCTCACGCTCTCACTCTGGCTGCCTATATTCGCAGTGCTCCTGTCTGCTGCCATTGTTTTAGTTCCGGCAATTCGCAGCTACCTTCGATGGAAGGCTGCCATTAGGAACGGTGACAAGCTCGTGCTCACGATGGGGGAATTTCAAATGATCCTTACTCGTGAACGCATGCTCCGGTCGGCAGTTGAAATGACCGCGATGCGAGAACAGGGTGCAATCTGTGTCTTGAACGCTCCTGGACAAATACTTGGTGCGCTTGCTTCTCAACTGGTCGCCCACCACGCGAACGCGTTCCCCGATTCTCTCGGTCCATTTCTTTGGAGAATCTTGAGCCTTCCCTTGTTTGCCATCCCAGCCTGGTTCTTTGCGGGCCGTGGAATAGATGGCCTCCTCTTGCGCCGACGCATGCGTTTGCTTGATTTAGCTCTAAGCGTAATTCTCGTTCTGCTTTCGCTTGCGCTTAGCGCGGGACTGCGCTTCGGTTTGTCTGAATCGGAACGAGCAGGGCAGGGATTGTTGACGTTCTACATCTTTGGTTTCGCGTTGTGGAGCTTGCTCTTCGCATTTCCACTGTCGGCCTGGGTGCGCCAAAGGTCCCGCAAAGTCGGATAGCACGCGGTTGGTCGCCCACCCGGAAGTCATAGATCCGTAATCTTCTGGATTGGTAGGATCCATCTTTTCGACCTGCGAGGCAGTCCTCATGAGAGACGAGACTGCGCCTGTCGCGGCAAGNNATCTTCTGCGTGCGTTGCACGGCCCGCACACCGGCGACTCTTCGAAGCCCAAGCACCATGCGGTTCAGATGCCGCACATCTTCAGCTTCAATCACGAACTCAATCACGGCTTCGCCATCTTCTTCATGCCGCATTTCCACACCGCGGATGTTGGTATTGTCGTCGGAGATCACTGCGGTCAGTTCTTTCAACATGCCGGTACGGTCATCGCAGAAGATCGTGATCTTCACAGGGTAACGCTGCGCCTTGCCCGCCGACTCGTCGCCGACCCGCGACCACTCAACGGCAATGCGGCGATCGCTCTCCCATAGGAGGTTTTGCACGTTGGAACAACTGCGTGCATGAACCGCTACCCCCTTCCCGCGCGTTACATAACCCACAATCTCCTCGCCGCGGATCGGATTGCAACATCGTGCGCGATACACCAGCAGGTCGTTCTGCCCCTCAACTTGCAGCGAGTCAGAGCCGGTCAAGTGCAACTTGCGCACCGCATCTGACATGCCGGCTTCGCCACCAGCTCCGGGCTTCGGTTCAGGAGCCGATTCGGTTTCGCCCAGGTTGGCGTGTCCAGGCACAAGCTTGTTCAAAATCTGATGTGCCGAGTGCTTGCCCTGGCCCAGCGTGGCCAGCAAATCGGCAGCCGTGGCCACGCCGTACTCGTTGGCAATGCGGCTCAAATCCTGATCGTCAATCTGGTTCATCGGCACTTTATACTTGCGCGCCTCACGCTCCAGGAGTTTGCGGCCAATCTCAACTGCCCGGCGCCGCTGATCTTCGTTTAGCCAGTGCTTGATCTTGT
>PLST01000130.1:10491-17670 GCA_003164255.1 Acidobacteriaceae bacterium
TGGGGTCGGTCATCTCCTTCTGCCATTCCACAAGCTGCCTGATCCAGTTCAGCCGCTCCTCGTCCCGCGCCGTCACCGCGCCTTCGCCCGCCTTGTATTTCCAATGCGCCGCAATTCCTTCCTCGGCAATGCGATGCATCTCTTCGGTGCGGATCTGCACCTCAAATTGGTGGCCGCCTTCTCCCATCACCGTCGTGTGCAGCGACTGGTATCGATTGGCCCGTGGAATTGCTATAAAGTCCTTGATGCGCCCAGGCACCGGCCGCCAAAGTGTGTGGATTAGCCCAAAAACCGCGTAACAAGCAGCCACATCCTGCGTAATGACGCGTACCGCCAGCAAGTCATACACCTGGTCGAACGAGACCTTCGATCGCTCAATCTTCTGGTAAATGGAATAGAGCCGCTTGATGCGCCATTCCACGCGAGCCTCGACACCGTTTTCGCGCAACTGCTCCACCAGCGTCTCTTCCACATTCCGCAAAAACTGCTCGCCCTCGACACGTCGCGCTTCCACGGCCATCGAGACCTTCTCATATCCAACTGGGTCGGTATAGCGGAATGCCAGGTCTTCCAGTTCGCCGCGTACTTTGCCCATCCCCAGCCGGTGCGCCAAAGGAGCATAGATGTCTTGCGTCTCGCGCGCGATCGCCTCCTGGCGATCGGGCTGCAGATGCTGCAGCGTCCGCATATTGTGCAATCTGTCTGCCAGCTTGATCAGCACCACGCGCACATCGGAAACCATGGCCAGCAGCATCTTGCGGACATTCTCTGCCTGCCGGTCCTCCCGGTTCGCAAACTGGATTTTGTCTATCTTCGTCACGCCCTCGACGATGTGCGCAACCTGGTCGCCAAACTCCTCGGCAATCTCATCGTTGGTCGCCGGCGTATCTTCGACAGAATCGTGCAGCAGCCCCGCGGCGATAGACGTGGCGTCCATCTTCATCTCCGCAAGCACTTCGGCTACCTCAAGGGGATGAATAATATACGGCTCGCCTGACGCGCGCATCTGGCCTTCATGGTGTTTGACACAGAATTCCCATGCTTTGCGGATCAGTGAAACATCTTCGTTCAGCCGGTTAGTCTGTACGCGCCTGAGAAGCGCCTCAAAGCGAAGGTCGACTTGGTGCAAATCAACAATCGGGGAGCTGGCGGTCTGCTCGTCGTGGAGCTGCGCAGTCGTCTGCCCTTCCCCTTCGGGAGGCAGAGACGAGCCTGGAACCTCCTCCGGCATGGTCTCCCGGACAGTCGCCATGCTTCATTATAGGCCTCTTCTGTTCCGGGCGCATGATTGAGCCACAGGGTGGCTCTCGATCGAAGAGGGCTACTCGATTCCGAATTGATCGCAGTATCTCCAATTAAATGTTATGTGCCACTTAGACACTTGTCGGTGCGCGCCGGCCCCATTCTTCGTGTTCCAGATCACATCCCGTCGATCACAAAACGGGAGTACCCTATCCGACTGGAGTAGAGGTCCAGAATGGAGGAACTATATGCTGAAAAACCTCTTACTTATCGTAATGGTGGCGGCATCGGCCACAGCTATATACGCGGGCGCGTCAGGGCGCATCGACCACATTGACCAGTCCGGTTCCAAGGTTGTCATCTCATCCCGGCAAACCACTCCTGTGAGCGGCGCTCAGATGTACGCGAACTATTGCGTGTCATGCCATGGCGTAAACCTGAAAGGAAATGGTCCGAGCGCTGTTGCGTTGAAGACTCCGCCCGCCGACCTGACCCTGTTGAGCAGGAACAACGAAGGCAAGTTTCCAACGGCCCATGTGAAGTCAGTCCTCATGTTTGGATCCAGGGTTCCGGCCCATGGCGCTGCTGATATGCCAGTATGGGGGCCTGTCCTTGGTAAGATGGACCAGGCTAACGCACAGGAAACGCAACTCAGAATCTGTAATTTGAGCCGATACCTGGAGTCGTTACAGGCAAAGTAGTTGCCGGCGGACGGGATGGCAACGCTCCCCGCCTGGGCCCTGAGGGAGCAAATGGTAAAGCCAGCGAGACCGCAGCCGAACACGCCCAGGAATGCTCATGCCGAAGCGAGCCCAATCGGGGCGCGAATCACGCGTCGGGCCGCCGATCGATTGCGGAGCGGCCACTTGTGGGTCTATGCATCCGATGTAGAAGCTCTCAAGCTGCCCGACCGGCCGGATAATGCCCCGCCCTTGCTCTTGCAGGTGGCCGACGATCGCGGTCTCCTGCTGGGCACTGCACTCTATAGCCCCTCCTCGAAGATTGCGCTGCGGCTTGTCTCCCGCGACGCAATCAGCGAACAGCAATGGCTCACACTGCTCGAGGCAAGGCTGCGAAAAGCCATCGCCCGGCGCAGACCTTTGCTCGATGAGCGGAACGATGCCTGCCGGCTTTGCTTTAGCGAAGCCGACGAATTACCCGGCATCGTGGTGGACAAATACGCGGGCTTGGTGATTCTGCAGTTGCTGGCCAAGGGACTTGACTCCGTAGCAGTGAGGGAGACCTGCGTCCGCGTGCTGCGCGAGGAATTGTCTCCACAGGCAATTCTCGAACGCCCTGACCCGCGCATGCGCGAGCTCGAATCGCTGGCCGCGCCGGCGCTTGCTCCTCTGTTCGTCGCCAATGCCGCCGTGTCCACCGCTACCAGGTTCAGGCTGAATGGTCTCGAATTTCATTTCGACGCCAACTCCGGCCAAAAGACGGGTGCGTTCCTCGACCAACGCAGCAACTATGCCGCTGCCGCAAGCTGGGCTCTGAAGCTTGAGCTTCAAAGCCGGCCCGACGGCGGCAGAGCGCTCGACGTCTGCTGCTACCAGGGCGGCTTTGCTCTGCACCTCGCCCAAAACCTCCGTCATGTCGTCGGCATCGACGCTTCCCGCGCCTCTCTCGAAGTTGCTGAGCAAAATCTCGAGGCCAATCGCGCGCGCATTGCGGCTCAAGTGGAGTGGGTGGAGGCCGACGCCTTCCAAATCCTCCGCGACTGGTCTGACGCGGGGGAGCGTTTTGACGCGATTGTCCTCGACCCCCCTGCCTTTGCCAAATCCACTCGGGCCGTCGAAGGCGCCTTGCGCGGCTACAAAGAGCTGAACCTGCGCGCTCTCAAAATGCTGCGTCCCGGTGGCCTGCTCGTCACCTGCTCCTGCTCGCACCACGTAGGCGCGACGGAGCTTGAGTCAGCCGTTGCCTCTGCGGCTGCGGATGCCTCGCGGCGTGTCCGCTTGCTTGAGCGCCGTGGTGCCGCTCTTGACCATCCGGTGGTCCTGAACCTGCCCGAGACCGAGTATTTGAAATGTCTTGTACTCCAAGTTGAGTGATCAGGCCCTTGCCACGCGTGGCCCCATAGGCCAAAGAGGGATGAGCCGCAAAAACCACTCAAACCAGCCCCTGCGCGCTTTGATGTACACCTTTGGCCTTTCAGGGGTAGCAGGCTTGCGCATCTCCGCCAAAGTCTTTTTCACTTCGGCTCTCAGGGCTTCCGCCTCAAAGGCACAGGAACGCAGATAGGCTGAGATCGTGAGCCCGGCTTCAGCTGCCCGCCTCTTCAGTTGCTCGCACTCACCCTCGCTCATCCTGATTGTGATGCTGGCGCACTTCTTGTCACTCCGATTCATCGTGAAATGAGCGTGGCCGGAATCTCCTACCGGATCATTCAGCAAACTCAAATCAACCGGCGGTGCCTCGGTCTGAGCGGAAGCAGTCGGATCGCTCCTGCGCGCTCCACAGGCGCGGCAGGTCTGCGGGGCGCCCCCATGCGCTAAATCCCCGTCATCCGGCGTGGTTGGCTTATAGCGCGCATGAGCGCGAAGAGCATTCTCGTAGCTCAGCGTTGCCACGTCGTCGGCAAGATCGTCGGCGTTCCACTCGGGCTCGGGGCTTCGATCTGGAGAGGTCAGGGATGTCAGCAGCCCTGCAAAGCTTGAGACCGAGGAACTGGGCGAGGGCCATCCTCGCGCTGAAGGACTACCGCTGGTGCTTCCGTAATTCGCTGCGGCCTGCTGCATGGCTTCGAGAATAAAAGATGCTCTCACCAGGTTCATGATGAAACTGTTTGCAGAAACAATCAGCAACTCCCAGAAAAGGAGGCGGACAAATCATTCCCGAAATGGATCGCCTACAAGCGGCCTGCTCGAACTCACGCCGGATTCAACACCGTGACCTGCTTTAAATCCACCGGAAATGGAAGAATGCGCCCGGGTAGGCTCAATAACAGCGTTACATCTTCGACCGGCATCGGCCGCGCGAACAGGAATCCCTGTCCAAACCGGCAGCCCAGGTCGCGCAGCAAGTGGTATTGCTCGCAGGTCTCGATACCCTCCGCCACCACGTCCATACCAAGCACCCTGGCCAGCTCAATAATGGTCCTCACAATCTGCAGCGGCTGATCTCCCTCCGTCATGCGGCCCACAAACGACCGGTCAATCTTGATGACATCGATCGGAAATGAATGAAGGTAGCTCAGCGAGCTGTAGCCAGTGCCAAAGTCGTCCATCAACAGCGAAACTCCCAGCCGGCGCAGGCTCCCAAGCACTTCCAATGCCGTTCGCATATCCGGGATCAGGCTGGACTCCGTCATCTCCAGGCCAAGTTGCCTGCTCGAAATACCCGATTGACGAAGCAGCGCCTCTACGTGGTCGGCGAGGCCGTCACGCGAAAACTGCCGGGCGGATAGATTGACGCATACCCGCAACGTATGGCGGGTGGGATCGTCGTGGCACCACTCTTTGATCTGCCGGCAAGCCTCCTCAAGCCCCCAATCGCCAATCGGCAGGATCATTCCGCTGTCCTCCGCCAAAGGGATAAAGTCCGCAGGTGAAATCAATCCGCGCTCAGGATGAGTCCAGCGGATGAGAGCCTCCAGGCCAATAATCTTCCGCGTCGAGAGATCGATCTCCGGCTGGTAGTAGAGTACGAACTGGCGTTCGTCCAGAGCACGTCGAAGATCCAGTTTGCTCGGCCACTTCCTCAGAGCTTCAACCATCGGTCGAGACTGTCGCGGCCGTTGAGCTTTGAAGCGATTACGCAGCCTGCGCAGTTCCAGCAGGCTTGCGACCATCTCCGCCATGCTCTCAAGCATCCGCAACTCGTCCAGAGCCATGCTCCGCCGTGCCTCGCACCCGAAGATCGTCAGCGTGCCGAGGATCCTGCCTTCGGCCGAACGCACGGGAGCGCTGGCGAACGACGCCACATCCATTCTTCGCAATCTCATCCGGCCTTCATTGAGATGCGGCTCTTGTGAGATATCAGGGACCACCACTGGCCCATCCTGGGCAAGCACCCGCTCGAACACCGACCCTTTCCTCGGCAGTTCGCGCACTGCCTCACCCCAATACGATTTGATCCAATAGCGGCTTGCATCCGCAAAGCCAAGCAGCACTGTGTCGGCTCTGAAGTACTCCGCACAGAGACGCGTGACCGCGTCAAAGCTGGATTCCGCCTCCGTGTCCAGAATCCTTGTCGAAGCCAGCGCAGACAATCGCGCCTCCTCCTCCGGTCCTTCGATTTGGCTCGTCTCAATTCTTGTAGCTGGCATATTCTCTCGACTCCCCGGCGTCCCGGCTGCATGGGGCCCAAAAAAACCAATCCAACCCCGCCCTCGATCGGGAGGTGGACCCGTCATGGGCAGACAAAGGCTTCCGCCGAACCGGGCACGCAGGTCCCGTACCTTTCCTATCGGAAGAAAGCCCAAAAGGCATGAGGTTACGCAGGAACGATCCGCCGGAGTATCCGACAGGTTACCTTGGGCCATAAGTCTCAAGGTTGTCAGAGAAAAATTCGCTCGTTGTGCGTTATTTCGGCGCACAACCAAGCAGAATGCCGATTGAGACCCAACGTCCCCAGCCGTTCAGCGTCTCCGCCACATCTGGGTGAGGGATCACCAAATTGTCCTCTTCGATATCTCTTGCCATGTATGCTTTACTTTACATTATGTAATATTTAGCGTACATTGCTCTTGGCCCGTAATTCCGGCCGAAAGAAGGTACGAGGTGCATCCTCAACAGAAAGCAGCATGGTTCGTGTTGATCGTGATCGGCGGATCGTTCGTGCTCTATGCAGCGGCGGTTCCTGCTTTGAGTTGGTGGTTTCATCGCACCATAGCGGAAGCGGCATTGCCCGCGCTTGGGGTGTTCGGGCTATGCGGTCTCACAGGTTTTACCAGGCTCTTCTACCGTTCACCGCGAGGCGGGGTAAAAGGGAATGAACCGGTAATGGACGAGCGCGACTGGCTGTTGTCGCGGCGGGCATGGACTGCTGGGATGGCCAGCTTCTGGCTGTTCTTTTGTATAGCCGGAATGGGAACCTGGGCCTATTTGTATTGCCTGCGGGGGCTGCAACGGGTGACCGTGCCCGTTGGTATTTTTCCATGGATGATCATGGCCGGTTTTATCGTCTTCATGCTCGCTCAATCACTGGCGACCTTGCACTTTTACGGATGGAAGGCCAACGATGGCGGCCGATAATGCCGGAATCGAAAACAACATCCGCCGGCTGCGATTCGAGTTTGGCGAAATGACGCAGCAGAATCTCGCTGAACGTGTGGGTGTGACGCGACAGACAATCATCGCGCTGGAAGCTGGACGTTATGCGCCGTCGCTACCGCTCGCTGTGCGAATCGCGCGCCTTTTCGGAGTCGGCGTCGAGGATGTGTTCAAGATTGACTAGCTGCAAGAGGGCCAATCGCCGGTTATGCTCCCGGCTTCCTGGCCGCTTGGATGTGGTTACGCGCGCTGACAATTCTGGTTGATGGTTAGGCGCATTCCGGGAGGGAACTCGTTTCCGCTGCACTTTCCTCAATGGTCATGCTGTCTACGGTTCGTGCGCCGATCCTATACCGACGCACGAAAAGCTCTCTACTCGACATAATTTTGGCCACAACATAAGCGCAGGAACCATTCGCTCTAGGGCCTGTTACCTACTTGCGATTGCTCGCCTGTCCCGTTTCCGTCCAAAGAAACGTCAACTGGTCCGCATCGTCCTGGATCTGCTGGTCCACGCTCACACCGGCCGAGTGCCCGCCAGCCAAACTGTAATGCAGAAGCACCGGGCGGCCGCTTGACGAGGCCGACTGCAACAGCGCCGTCATTTTGCGCGCATGAAGCGGATCGACCCGCGTATCGCTATCGCCCGTAAAGAACATCACCGCCGGATACGCCGTGCCCGGCTTCACATTTTGATAGGGCGAGTACTTCAGCAGATAAG
>PLST01000130.1:17721-18482 GCA_003164255.1 Acidobacteriaceae bacterium
TTCTGTTTCTTCTCAAACATCGCCTGTTCGTGCCAGTGTTCGCCATATTCGCCGCCACCCCGCATGTTCGGCAGGGCAAACCAGCCGCCCTGCTCGAGCCACCACGCCCACTGCGGATTCCAAACCGGAAGTTCGGAAAGGTTGAACCCGCCATAGCCCGTCATCAGAAGCCGCTCGCTCCCGTCCTGCTTCAGGCCTTTCTTCCCGGCAATGAACATGGGAATGCTCGTCCCGTCCTTCGACTTATAGAACACCTGCTTGATCTCGTACTGGCTCGAGTCGAATGGAACCTTGCGCTGGAAAAAAACATCGCGTTTGCCGGTCAACGTGTCGAGCCGATAGATCGTGGGCGGCAGAATGAACGACTGAAATGCAAAATAGCCATAGCGGTCCATTGTCCGCCCGCCCAAACCTGAGGCAGACCCGATTCCGTCGTATCCCAAAGTTCCCAGCTTCTTGCCTTCAAGTGAGTACACCGAGGTTTCTGTGTTCACATCCTTCAGGCTGTCCACATAGATCTTGTCGCCCACAATCGACCAGTTATCGATCGCATTTTGTCCCTCCGGCACAATGGTCTTCCAGTTGTCGGGCATAATGCCAGGGTCAGCCCGCATGATGGTTCCATTGGGCGCATGGTAGTCCGTCTTCACGTACCAGGCTCCCTTGTCCCACTCCGCTGAGAATCGCGACTCCAGGCCCCAGATCAGCACCTCAAAAGGCGAATCTGCTTTCTTCATGTCGCGGAAAACAATATCAACGCG
>PLST01000597.1:0-8625 GCA_003164255.1 Acidobacteriaceae bacterium
ACACTGCAATGCACGGCAGTGGTTCATGAGGCTTGGCTGAGACTGGCGCAGTCGCAGCGGGTGAGCCTGAAAGACCGCGCGCACTTTCTCGCTTTCTCAGCGCGGCTGATGCGCGCGATTCTGATCGATTATGCGCGTGCCCGCAAGAGCAAGAAACGAGGCGGAGGAGAAACAATCTTCTCCCTGATGGACTCCGATGCCTCGGTCTATCCCGCCGATGTCGAAATTCTGGATTTGAACAGCGCGCTCGAAGAACTGGAGAAGCTCGATCCGGTGCAAGGGCAAATTGTTGAGATGCGTTACTTCAGCGGCCTCAGCATTCCAGAGACGGCCGAGGCGCTGGGCGTATCGGAAAGCACTGTAAAGCGCGAGTGGGTCATGGCCAAGACCTGGATTCGCAGGCGGCTGGTGGAGGGCCGGAAAAAGCCGTGACGCAGGAAGACTGGAAGCGCGCAAAGGATCTGTTCTCCTCAGCTCTGGTGTTGCCCGAGACGGAACGGGAGGCGTTTCTCGCAGCACAGCAGGACGAGTGGGAAATCCTCGACGATGTGCGCTCGCTGCTGGCTACGTATCGCGATTCTCCCGATTTTCTTGAGAACGCTACGCCGGCATTGCTTGCAGAGCTGCGCTCGCGGGAGAGTGCGATTCCGTTTGCCGGCCGGCGCATCGGGGCTTGGGAGTTGGTGCGCGAGATCGGCCAGGGTGGCATGGGCGTGGTGTGGGAAGCGCGCCGGGCCGACGAGCAGTACGAGCAACGCGCGGCGGTGAAACTGTTGCGCGCCAGCCTGTTTTCCGAGCAGGACGCCCGCCGTTTCCGCGAAGAGCGCCAGATCCTGGCTTCGTTGAATCATCCCGGCATTGCGCGGCTGCTCGACGGAGGCATGCTGGAAGACGGCGAGCCTTATCTGGTGATGGAGTTTATCGATGGACTTCCGCTCAACGGCTGGTGCGAACTTCATCAGCCCAGCTTGCGGCAGCGCATCGAGCTTTGCCTCGAGGTCTGTTCCGCGGTCGAATACGCGCACCGCCAACTGGTGATTCATCGCGATTTGAAGGCGGCGAATATTCTGGTCGGCATCGACGGCGCGCCCAAGCTGCTGGATTTCGGCATCGCAAAGCTCGTCCCTGAAGGGGGAAGTTACCGCACGACAACGAAGCTGCTCACGCCGGAATGCGCCAGTCCGGAACAGGCCCGTGGGGAGTTGATGTCGACGGCGAGCGACCAATTTTCGCTCGGCGTGCTGCTTTATCAACTGCTGACCGGACGGCATCCATTTGCGGCTCCGGATGCGAGCCCGATGGAAGCTTTGCGCGCCATCTGCGAGGACGAACCCCGGCTGCCCAGCGCTGCCGCGGAGAACGGGAACCGCGAGTTGCGCGGGGAACTCGATGCCATCATTCTGCAGGCGGTGAGCAAGAATCCCGCCGGGCGGTACCCGTCGGTGAGCGCCTTCGCCGGCGATCTTCGGGCTTGGCTCGGTGGCCTGCCGGTCAGCGCAGTCCGTCAGTCCTGGTGGCGGCGGAGTGCGAAGCTCGTGCTCCGCTACAAGGCGCTGAGCGCGGCGATTGCCACTGCGGTCCTCATGCTGGTGACAGGCATTGTTGTGACGTCGGTCGAGGCCCGGCGGGCGTTGCGCGCCGAGGGGGAGGCACTGGCGCAGCGCGACCGCGCCGAAAGCGAGCAGCAGGCGACCCAGACGCAGCGGGACCGGGCCGTCGCAGCAGAGAGGGCCGCTTCGCAAGAACGCGACCGCGCTATCGCTGCCGAGAATCAAGCCAAGGCCGACCGTGATCGCGCCATCAAGGAAAGTCAGCGCGCCGATACCGAAGCCAAGAACGCTCTCACCATTAACGACTTTCTGGAAAAGGACATCCTTGCCCAGGCCGACCCGAACACCGAGCCCGATCCTGACTTGAAAGTGCGCACGGCACTCGACCAAGCGGCTGCCCACATCGAGGGTAAGTTTGAAGATCAACCTCTCGTCGAAGCCTCACTTCAACATTCACTGGGAGTCAGCTATCACGGCCTGGGGTTGTATTCCGAAGCGCAGCGTCACACCGAGCGAGCTCTAGCTCTCAGAAGGAAGTACCTGGGCCTATATGCCCCTGAAACACTGACAACGACCACGCTCCTTGGGACGGTCCTGCTGGATGCATCGCAGTTTGACAAGGCCGAGCCTATTCTGCGATCTGCCTATGAAACAAGCCGCAAAGTGTTAGGAGAGAATGCTCCCGAGACGCTCAGCACCGAGCAGCAGTTGGCCTCCGTTTGGATGCAACTGGGAAGAACTACCGACGCAGAGCCTCTGTTGAAGCACAACCTGGCGATGCGCCGTCGCGAACTCCCACGCAACGATGCGGCACTCAACGAGGCCATCGCTCAACTCGCCGCTCTTTACGACGCATCGGAACGGCTTGGTGAGGCTGAAACTCTGGCTCGCGAGAGTGTGGAACTTTCGCTGAAGATTCACGGCCCTGACCATCCTGTCACGCTCTTCTCGCAGTACGTTCTCGGGTCTACCTTACAGTCGGAAGATAAGCTTGAACAGGCAGAGCGAATCTATCTTGAGGTGCTGGAAACAAGAAAGCGAGTGTTGGGGCTGGATCATCCGGATACGCTTGACACGATGTACAATCTGGCTACGTTGTATCAATCGATGGGAAAATACGAGGATGCCATCGGTCTGCTCAACACTCATCTTGCGGCAACGAAACGTAAATTTGGGGAAGAGAACATTAGGTTATTGAACCCTTTCTATAGCCTCGGCTATGCCTATATTCAGTTAGGCAGATTCGCAGAGGCAGAACCATTTCTTAATAAGGTGCTGGAAACGGATAGGCGCTTGAACGGAGAGAATCATCAGGGCTCATTAGTACTTCTCGCCATCCAGAGGTTGGGGATTCTCTACCGTTATCAGGGACGGTACGCAGCTGCGGAACCTCTGGCGCGCGGGGCCGCGACGGGATTCCAGAAGATTTTTGGACCTGATCACTCGTACACCGTCAGCGCACTGACCGCATTGGGAGTGCTACTTCAGGATGAAGGGAAGGACATGGAGGCCGAGACGACCCTTTCTAAGGCCCTTGAACTGAATCGTAAGAATTTGACTCCCGGGTATTCCACCACAAGATCTTGCCTGATCGGACTTTCACGGTTGCGCCTCAAGCAGGGACAGGATGCGGAGGCGGAGAAGTTGCTCGGCGAGGCAATCGAAATCACGAGCGAGCGTGGGTATCCAATGTGGGATCGTTTCGATGGGCAAAGCCTGCTCGGCGCGGCTCTGCTCGGCCAGGGAAAATACGCCGAGGCCGAGCCGCTGCTGATTTCGGGCTACGAAGGACTCCAAAAGCTGAGTCCCGCGATCTCCGTCGAGGCCAACCTGCCTGAAGCGGGCGAGCGATTGGTGCGGCTGTATATCGCCTGGGGCCAGCCGGAGAAGGCCGCCGAGTGGCGTCAAAGGCTGCAGCACCTCGAAAAGTAGAAGCTGCTCATTCATCGCTTACACCGTATTTCTCCGCTCGTCCCGCCAACGCCGCGATTCATCTTTCAAAGAAATCTGAGATTTCGTGAACCGGTTTGTCCTGCGTTTCCGCTTATCCATATTGAAGCGGCGGATTCCGCTTGAAGGCGATTCCGGATCCCCTCCCGCGCAGAGCCGGAGGGGGACGCGCCCAGGATGGCGCGCGGCGTATCGTCAAACAAAGCTCGAAGGAGAACGTGTATGCAAACTCGAAGACGTCTTTTCTTTTCAATATGGATGGTCGCAGCGGCATTCTGCGTGTGCGCTTTGCCCGCAAAGGCAGAGAGCAACAACGAGTGCCAGCAGAGCTGCGCGGCAAGCAGTGCGCGATGCCATCAGAAGGCCGATGCGGAATATAGGCAGTGCATGAAGTATTGTTCGCCGGGCGCCGCGTACAGTATGTGCACAAAACAATGCGGCGCAAAACAGACCGGCACCGCGAATGGCTGCCAAAACGCCGAAAGAACCTGTCAGGAGCGGTGCGCGGCGAGTTCTGGCTCGGGATCGAGCTACGGTAAGAAACCTAGCTTGCACTGACGCGTGCGTCCGGCCGATTTGGCCTTGTACCGCGTTGCCGTTTGGCGCGATGAAGGGCAGGACTAAAGTCGCTGCCATCGCCGGAGACGCAATCGCGGCCCTTGATGGCTTGCGATTTCTTCCGGAAAACCCAACCGCTCCTGCGAGGAGGAACGATGAAACACCAACGAATTGCCATCCTGGCCGCCATGCTGGCGGCATTTGGAATCGCCGCGGTTGCTGTCGAATCGGGCGCACAAAGCAGTGCCGGCCGCAAGCCGCGCGTGGCCGTTCTCGACTTCGACTATGCCACCGTGCAGTCCACCTCTGCAGCCATGTTCGGAAATGATGTCGACGTTGGAAAGGGGATATCCAACCTCCTCGTCACGGACCTTGTCAAGAGCGGTTCCTACTCCGTGATCGAGCGCTCCGCTTTGGATAAGGTTCTGGCCGAGCAGAACTTCTCCAACTCCAACCGCGCCGACCCCACAACTGCCGCCCGCATCGGAAAGATCCTGGGCGTCGATTACATCATCCTGGGGAGCATCACCGAGTTCGGCAATGAGACCAACAAGCAGAATGTCGGCGGCAGTGGCGGCAACTGGCACGGCTTTGGCGTCGGCGGCATCGGCCACTCCAACTCCAAAGCCAATGTGGCCATTGACGCCCGGGTCATCAACATCGATACGGCGGAGATTCTCGCCGCGGCCGAGGGCAAGGGCGTGTCCAGCCGCTCCGGGCTTTCGCTGCTCGGCGGCGGCGGCAACTGGAATGGGTTTGGCAGTGGCAACGTCGATTTCGGCTCCAGCAACTTCCAGAACACGATCATCGGCGAGGCCACCAAGAAGGCCGTAGACCAGCTGACTGCCGAACTGGTCACCAGCGCTGCCACGCTTCCGGTCCACACCGTCAAGGTGGACGCACTGATTGCTTCTGTCGATAGTGGCCAGATTGTGCTGAACGCCGGCGGCAGGGCCGGCATCAAGCAAGGCGATCAGCTTTCGGTGGTACGTGTCGGCAGGGAGATCAAAGATCCTGCCACGGGTCAGGTCCTCCGCCGGCTCACTTCCAGCATCGGAGTCATTCAAGCTGGTGACGTTGATGATGTCTCCGCAGTTTGCAACGTTATGTCCGGCTCAGGTTTCCAGGTGGGCGACCACGCGGTAACGCCCGGCACAACGCCTGGCGCCGGTAGTCCTGCCGCTGCCCCAACCGGGGCGCCGAGTGCGGCTATCACGCCACAGCCACAGCCAACCGCAGGCACTTCGGTGCCTGCGGGCACACCCGCTGCTGTCGATACGCCAGCCAACGTCGCATCGGGCCAGCCCGACCTGACAGTGGTCAAGTCTGAGTTCATTCCCGGCGACAAGGTCGTCTTCGCGGACGACTTCTCCGACATGGCCGGCGACGAGGCCCCGCCGCACTGGAAGGTGCGCGGCGGCATGGCCGAGCTGCGCCAGGGCGGAGGCATCCGCCAGCTCACAATCCATGGAGACGATGTCTACCTGACACCCAACCTTTCCGAATTGCCTTCCAACTTTACCCTCGAGGGCGACATCTTCTTCAGCGAGCACTGGGAATACGTTTATTGGAGTTTCGCCGACAAGAAGGGCAGTGACGTATTGAGTATCAAAGCCCGCCGGAACTACACGAACCTGATGCTCGACGTCAAGGCGAAGAACGGGCAAGAATTCGAATCCCTGGCCGCCAATTCGCTCCCCGAAGATTTTAGCCAGCCAATCAAACTACAGGTCTGGTGCCAAAACGGCCGCATCCGCGTTTACATCAACAACAATCGTGTCGTCGACGCGAACCAGATCAGTCTGCCGCCGATGAACGCCCCCGTCGCAGACGTGGGAAACGCTAACGGCACGGCCTATGTCGGCTTCCGCAATATTCGCATCGCCGAGTCCACACCGGATTTNNGGCCGGTTCGTTACCCATGGCATTTTATTCGACACCGACAGCGATCGCATCAAACCAGAATCCGCCGCAGTGCTCCAGTCCATCGCGCGCGGCCTCCAGGCTAGCCCCGACCTCAAGGTCGAAATCGACGGTCATACCGACTCAACAGGCATTGCGCAGCACAACATGGATCTTTCCAAGCGGCGTGCTGAAGCCGTCAAGACAGTTTTGGTATCGCAGTTCAACATCGACGCATCCCGGCTGACGACCGCAGGTTTCGGCTCGTCCAAGCCGGCCGCGCCCAACACCACTCCGGAGGGCAAGGCGCAGAATCGCCGCGTGGAATTCGTGCGCAAGTAAGCGCAAGGTAACAAGTGCACGCAGCAAATCGCCGCTGTGCCGAATCGATTTGTAGGNNAGTACATTCTTGCTGTTGCTGTGCCTGCTGCCGGCGCTTCTGCCGGCAGCGGCTGAAGACAAGTTCGGAGTACCGGTTTACGCGGGCGCCAAATACGACGCCGAAACCTCTGCATTTGTGGTGCAGATGGGCGGCCAGGCGGCCTGCTACCAGTCTGCCGACGACCTGGCGAAGGTGGTTGCGTTTTACAGCAAACTGCCTGGCATCGTCGTCATCCACACCAGCGCAAAGGGCGCGATGTTCAAGCTCAACGGAGTGAGCATTACCTTGCAAAGTCCGTGGATGAACATGAAAACCGGCGCGCGCAACACTGACACACTGATATCGATTGTGAAGAATTGACGCGCGGCGCGCAGAACTTTTCATGCCGCTGCTTCCTTGCTGAGCGGCGTAGACAGCCGATCTCCGTAGAGCCCGGAGACGCGCAGGATCGACGAAAGAGGGAGCTCAGGGGAGTCTTTGGCGTCGTGGGATTTAGTGCGCGAAATCGCGGTTCTGGGTTGGATACCTGGAGGTCATTCGGCGGCNNTACAGTTCTGCTAGGCGCGGCCGTTTCCTCCGCATGGAGCCAGTTCCCGCCGCCGCTGCCGCCGCTGCCTAACGGATTTCAGGTCGATCCAGCCATCGCGCAGGTGCAGGCCCAGATGCGCGCGAGCGGCATGGCCGATGCTGGAGGGGGGACAAAGGCCAACCAAGAGATACCCGGCTGCCCCACCCTTATCAAGATCTCCTTCGGCTACGGATGGACCTCCGCTTACTTGGACAAAACAACGGTCGACAGTATGCTCAAGGCTCTCCAGGATCCCGCTAAGGACTACGGTTGGTACCTGGAAGAACCGGTTAGCAAGAAGGCTTACAAGAATGGAGTTCTGGAGTGGCGCAAGGATACCGTTACGATCGCCGGCGGCCACGCCCCCTGCCCGGACAAAGTGGTCTACTACGACGGGAAATGGATGGGCTATTTATCCAACAAGGCGGCCTACCAGCCCGGCAAGATCATTACCATCAGCGTCACCTTTCTGTATAACTCCCAGCAGCAGGGTCAGGCCTGGATCGACGAGTACATCGACAAGCTGACCGAGGCACTCAGCTCCAAATAGTCCGCCGCAAAAGATGAGGGAAGCCATCATGTCAAGCCGTCTGTCGCGCTTTCTTGCAAGTTTCATTGTTGCCGTACTTCTCTTTGCGTTCGCGGCCCCGCAACTGGGCACTCCCACCGTGCAGGCCAAAGACGGCACCGGCCTCGACAAGATCACCTGGTCCGGCACCATTCGCATCGAAATGCAGAGTCATCACACGGATCCGCCCAGCAATGATCCCTACCACACCCACACCTTTACGTCGAATCAGAACCACGCAACCGAGTATCAGGTGCAAGGGCTGCCCCACGACGCCCTCAATCAATGGGACAACGATGATCAGCAGGTACAGGTTCGCTACCATGAGGACCATGCAGGCACCGAAGTCTCTACGCAGTTCCCAAGCTCCCCCACCAATACGCACTCCGAGGGGAGCGAAGACGGGAGCGGAAGCACTACCGGAAGCGTGTCGCTTTGGATTCGCGGCGACGGAGAGCTGGACCAGGGCCATTGCCGAATCGAAGCCGGAGGCGTGGGATCGCGCTCAGATGGCGGGCAGTTGACCAAGGACATTTCAACCTCCAGAACAGAGCACGAATGGGGCGTGTGGAGCGGCAATCCCATCAACGACACGAAAAACACTTCATCGACCACCTACCTGCTCGGCGTGGATATGGACTTCACCTGCGCGAAGGGCGCTCACACTCTGAGCGGAACGCAGGAGACCGAGCACACGGCCGACATGACCGAGCGGGTGACCTGGAACCTGTATCAGGATGGCGATGCGCAGACCGAGGTCGAGTTGGTACCGCCGGAGGCGTATCCGGATTGGATGCCGCAGGCCGACAAGGATGAAACGACGGTGGGCAACTTTATCGATATCGGCATCGTGGCGCACACCAAAGGCGATCCCAGCCTGAAGCCGCCCAAGCAGGTGAAGAAGTACACGATTACGCTCGAGAACACTTCGCGCGAGCAGGGAATCGACCTGAACTGGCCCAGCAGCATGGCCGGCGCCAAAGCCACCAAGGACTACGATTTCCGCATCGACCCGAAAAATGCGCTGGTCAAGGTGATCGACGACGACGGCCAGCAGGCCGAGACCACAGAGGAGAACCTGACCGACTTCAAGGTTCGGCTCAACTCCTACGACTGGGGCGGCTACACCACGCTGAAGGTCGTTGCC
>PLST01000597.1:8722-11377 GCA_003164255.1 Acidobacteriaceae bacterium
CGAGTCTCGGCGGTGGAATCTACCAGGCCTCTACAAGCGTGCATCTGCATTTGGTGCAGAGCAGCGAAACCGACATCATCCCGGGAAATGCCGGAGCGCAGGACTACGTAACTGCCAACGGCCACGGGGAGAAGGTCTACGCCATCTGGTTGCTCAACAAGGCGATTGCGGCCGGCGTCGTGGGCAGAACCAACGGCGGCCCGTCCATCCCGGAAAACATCGAGTCGATCTGGATCGATGCGGCGGCGCTTGCCGAACTCGATGGAGGCCCGGACGGCCCCCAGCTGAAGAGCACCGTTGCCCACGAGCTGGGCCACGCCTCTAATGTGCGCCACCACGGCCAGGGTCCGGACTTCAAAGTAGGCAATGTCTACTGCCCCGACCCCAACAACGATCGCGCTATGAAGGAATACAAATGCCCAGATGACCCTGACCATCCCGGCTGGGAACTAAGTTGCTTCATGGTCGCCGCCAAAGGCGGACTGTACTCTGGCAACGATGCCTGCCCCATGCGTTACGACGATACGGACTTCTACCTGAACCCGAAGGGCAAGTGCACTACGAGAACCCTAACGTACAACAGATTGAGTCTCTACGGACAAGACCCGCCGGGCCTCGGCTCCTTCTGTGCCAGCCCTGCCGGCACGGGTGTCAACGATCCTTCACGCGATCCACCCAAGGCCGGCGATGCCACGCTGGGCCGTTGCGCCGGCCAAATCCGCCTTAAGAAATGAGCATTGAGCTATGAAACGTATCATGATTCTCCTGCTGGTGGCAGCCATCGCTCTGGGCGCTGCNNGCGGTCAATGAAGACAGCAAAGCCACTGTCTCCATCGGCCAGCCACTCTGGTTCACGGTGCGTGTCAACAATGCCGCCGCTTCCAACGAGCTTGCCTCCGCGGCGGCCATCGCTCAGCGGCTCAAACTCATGCCCGCCGACGCGCCGGCCCGCAAGCAGTTGCAGCAGGACTACGACCAGCGCTCCGCGCCGGCAGCCATCACGCTCGGCGATTCCGCCCACCCCTGGATCAGCGCTGTGCAATTGCTCTCTGGATCCTCGCCCGATCAGGCACAACCGCTCGATTTCGAAGCGCCTCTGGTCGAGAATCCCGGTGCAACCGCGACGCTGCGGGCTGATGGCTCCACCGAAGCCATCTTTGGCGTCTCCGCCACCAAGGCTCCCGTGGGCGCCTACACCCTGATCGCTTGCCTTGGCACAACCGGCAACTGGCAGGGACGCGTCTGTTCCAGTCCAGCTTCGCTTACTGTTGTTGCCGCCAAGGCGCCCACAACCAAAGCGGACCAGGCCGCGCTTGAGGAACAGCGCGCGCGTTTTGCCTTTCTTGCTCACGATCCCGCGGCTATGGAAGCCAGCGGTCGCGCGCTGGTCGCAGCCGATCGCGGCTCGCCAACGGGCCACATGTACCTGGGCGAGGCCAGCTTCGAGCGCAACAACATGCAGCAGGCACTCAACGAGTTCCTCATCGCCCGCGCCGTCTACCAGAACCGCAACCCAGACCAGATTGAGCAGCCGGTTTTCCTCAATGCGCGCATCCGTGAATCGATGGAAGCCACAAACGGCGCTAAACCGTGAGGCACTGTACACAAATATGTGCTTCAGTTTGGCGACATGGTACAGTTCCAGTCGCCCTGGAAGGAATGGCGCGTCAGTTGGATGGCGGCCAATTTGAGTGCGAAATTTGCGGCAATCGACTGCTTGAGAAAAGATAAACGATGAAAACCATGCTTGCACTGAGCCTGGGAGTTTTGCTGGGCGCTGCGGTTCCGACCGCTATGGGCCAGACCCTGCCGGCGCTGCCCAGTGGATTTCAGGCCGACGCCGGCTTTGCGCAAATGATGGCTCAGATGCGCACGGCCGGCGTGGCTGAGTCTGCTCCGGCGCGGTAAAGCTCACTGTCGAGCCGCGGCCCGGCGAACTTACTCCGGAGCAGCAGTTGGCCACAGTCTTGTTGAAAGCAAGCCTGGGTTCCGAGCAATACCACTGGATGAACTCCCTGATCGCATGATCGTAGGTTCGCTGTGAACTTGGAGAAGTCAGACTGTTTAATACGGCCGACTTCGATTGCTCAAGGTCCGGGAGCTTCAGGACATGCTTCGGTGTCCGTTTGCGGTTTGTCTTGCTTTTTGCCATGGGCACGGCCTCCATTCGCCGTGGGAAAAAGCATGATCCAGATGATCTTCTTGTTCCACCGGATCCGGCCGTGTAACTGAGTACTTAACGAAACTTCCGATGGATTAGTAATGTGAAGCCGAAGCACATTTTCACCGCCGCAGGAAGCCCAGTAGGTAAGATCGGTCCCCTGAAGCGCCGCAGGGTCCGGAATCCTGCAATCCAACCTCAACTACCGGAAGCCTGGCGCAGTGCCGCCGTAGGTCTACTGATACGGCATCAGCCAGGCTTCCTGAGTCTGCAACGGCTCTATGGCACAACGCAAGTTTCCGGTACTATGGACCCTCCAAGGGAGGGCACGAAACTTTTGGGCGATCGCCGAGGATACTGATGGATGGGGTATTGAATCCCATTCTCTCCGCCATACATTTTCCGACGGTCGGCGTTGCTCCCGGCGCATGACGGGTAATACAGAGATCGGTCTTGCTCAGACCTGCGTCAGGAGCATTTGGTCCAGGCCCACT
>PLST01000407.1:0-2013 GCA_003164255.1 Acidobacteriaceae bacterium
GCTCACCAGGTCGCAGATCGACAGGTCGCGCACCCGGTACGCCTCAATGGCGCGCTGTATCGCCTGCTCCGCGAGCCCTGCCATCACCAGCAGGTTCTCCTTCAGATCGTCCAGGCTTTGTTGAAAGCGTATGCGTGTCATCCGAACCTGCCGGTGATGTAATCCTCAGTCCGCTTGTCGCTGGGGTTGGTAAAGATCTTGTGCGTGGAGTCGAACTCGACCATCCGTCCGTTCAGGAAGAAGCCGGTCTTCTCGGCAACGCGCGCCGCCTGCTGCATGTTGTGCGTCACAATCACAATAGTGTACTGCGACTTGAGCTGAAAGATCAGGTCCTCGATCTTTGAAGTCGAAACCGGATCAAGCGCCGAGGCGGGCTCGTCCATCAGCAGCACCTCAGGATCCACTGCCAGCGCTCGGGCAATACATAGCCGCTGCTGCTGGCCGCCCGAGAGGCTCGCGCCCGATTTCTTCTTTAAGTCGTCCTTCACTTCGTCCCAAAGCGCCGAGTTCTTGAGCGACTTTTCCACGATCTCGTCCAACGCACGGCGGTTTGCATAACCGTTCAGCTTAAGCCCCGCCGCAACGTTGTCGTAAATCGACATGGTAGGAAAAGGATTGGGTCGCTGGAAGACCATGCCGACCCGGCGTCGGATTTCGACCGGCTTGGCATCCTTGTAGACGTCGATTTCGCCGATGCGAATCGTCCCCGTCACCCGCCCGATCGGATTAGTCTCGTGCATTCGATTGATGCAGCGCACAAACGTGCTCTTCCCGCACCCTGAAGGACCGATCAACGCCGTGGCGTGGTTCGCCGGAATGTTCAGGTTAATATCCTGCAGCGTGTGGTTCGATCCATACCACGCATTCAGATTGATGACCTCGATGCCAACGCCCACTTAGCTTGCCCCTTTCAAAACGCCCCGGCTGGTCACAAACCTCACCAGCGAAACGGCAAATACGATCAAGATAATCAGTACCAGCGATCCCGCCCACGCAAGCCGGTGCCAGTCGTCATAGGGTGAGAGCGCATAAACGTAAATCTGCAAGGGCAACGCGGCGATGGGCTGGTTCAGGTCCGTGCTCCAGAACTGGTTGCCCAGCGCGGTAAACACCAGCGGGGCCGTCTCGCCGGCAACGCGCGCAAACGCCAGCATGCAGCCCGTGATAATGCCCGGCGAAGCCGTCTTCACGGTGATCGATAGAACCGAGCGCCAGTTGGGCACGCCCAGCCCCAACGCCGCCTCTCTGATCGCGTGCGGCACCATCAGCAGCATCTCCTCTGATGTACGGCAAACCGTGGGAATCATCATGAAGCCCAGCGCCACGCCGCCTGCATAACCCGAGAAGTGCCCCATCGGAACAACGATGAGCGAATAAGCCGCCAGCCCCATCACGATGGAAGGCACGCCGTTCAGCACGTCGGCTGTGAACCGGATCGCTGCCGCCAGCTTGGTTCCACGCCCGAACTCCGCCAGAAAGATGCCGCCGCCAATGCCGATGGGGACGCCGATGGCGCTGGCCAGCGCAAGCACCATCGCGGAACCCAGAATAGCGTTCGCCATGCCTCCGCCCGTCTCCCCGACCGGAGCAGGAACCTTGGTAAAAAATGCCACGTTCAGCGAGCTGGCGCCTTTGTAGATTAAATAAGCAAAGATGGCGATCAGGGGCACAACCACGATCACCGTGGCCAGAATCGCCAGACCGGTCACCACGCCGTCGGCAACCGTCCGCATCTGCGACCGTATCTTGTAGGTTTCCCTGCTCAACTTAATCTCCTCAAACCCAATCCCGCCGCGCCTAGCGCGCCTGCGCCGGCGTACCCCGGGTCACTGCCCAGATCATCACCTGCGCAAGCGCGTTCACAATGATCGTCACCACAAATAAAGCCAATCCAATCTCCGTCAACGCGCTCAGATGCATGTCACCCACAGCCTCGGCGTACTCATTGGCAATCACCGTGGCCATCGTGCTCCCGTTGGCCAGCAGCGAGCGATGGATCTCCGGCGTCGCGCC
>PLST01000407.1:2025-3890 GCA_003164255.1 Acidobacteriaceae bacterium
GGCACCGTCGACATCACTTCGCGCGTCAGTGACGAGATGATCGGCAGAATCATGATGGCCAGAATCACTCCCGACGCAAGATAACCAAGCCCGGTCGGGTTTTCGTCCGTGAACAGAGTCGTCCAGCCCAACGTCTTGATGAGAAAAGGATTCACATAATCCCGCAAGAGAGGCACCAGCACAAACACCGCCCACAGTCCGTAGATCACGCTGGGAATAGCGGCCAGCAACTCCGTCAGGAAGGCCAGCGGTCCGCGCAGCATCAGCGGACACATCTCCGTCAGGAAGACGGCCACGCCAATCGCCAGCGGCACAGCCAGCAGCAGCGAAAGGAACGAGGAAACCAGCGTGCCATACACAAAAGGCCGTGCGCTGAACTGTGCGTTCACCGGGTCCCAGAACAGTTTCAGGTGCGTGTCGGGATCGGTGAACACCTGGAAGAAAAATTCCAATCCGAATTTGTGCAGGGTCAGTTCCGATCGCACCACCAGCTCATACGCAATCAGGCCCACGATCACAAAGATGCTCAGCCCGCACAGCAGCATCAGCCATGAAAATCCACGGTCCGCCAGCGCCGAGTTGCCCCGCGCCAGCAGAAACCGGCGAACCTCGGAGATAGCGGCAGGGGGCCCATCGCCCGGCGCCTCGGGGGCGCCTGGGCCCGGTTCCGGCTGCGTTTGGACCTGGGGAATCCGGATTTCCGACACGTTGGCGTTCACCAAAGTCAGGCTAACCGGGAATTGTGAATGGGAGGTTACAAGCGTGCTAAATCTAATGCGGAGAACAGGAAAAATCCGCCCCGGCCGTGCTTTTTTGCGCGTCAGGCCCTCCCGGGCGCGCGCATCCGCCTCCGCCATAAATTAAGCTGTTGAATTGGATTACAGAAGGCACACATCATGCGCCCAGCGTTGAAAGTCGCCGCCCTTATCTTGTTTCTCTCCTTTGCCTCAGCCCGCAACCAGGCCCAGGCCGCTCAAGCCCAAGCCGTTCAAGTCTCGCCCGCTCCTGACTCGCCGCACCGCGACTGGCATGCCCTGTGGGTCACGCATCCCACCGCACCGCTCCGTGAGCCCCTGGTGCTCCACTTCAGGCGCTCGCTCACTCTGGCAGAGGTTCCGGCCAGCTACCCGGTCCGCGTCAGCGCTGACAATCGCTTTGTGCTCTTCGTCAACGGCCAGCGCGCAGGCGACGGACCCGCCCGCGGCGATCTGTCCCACTGGCGCTACGAGCTCTTTGACCTCGCTCCCCTGCTCCACGCTGGCAAAAACCTGGTCACCGCCACCGTCTGGAACTGGGGCGTCTTCGCGCCCATCGCCCAGATGAGCGACCGCACCGCCTTCCTCCTCGAATCGGACGCCACGGGCGCAGGCGGCATCAGCACGCCCGAAGGCTGGCAGGTCGAGATCCAACCGGGCCACCGCGCGCTCGACCGCACCTCGGTCGACGTAAAAACCTACTTCGCCTCCGGCCCTGGCGAGCAGGTCAACGCCGAGCTCTACGACTGGGACTGGAATGACCCATCGAACGATCCTGCCCTGGCTCCTGTCGCGACCCTGGTGAACAGCAACAGCTATCCCACGGTAAGCCAGGACGCGCCCGCCGCCCATTCCGCCGCAAACTGGGTTCCCGTAGCCACGCCCATGCGCGACAGCATTTTTCCCGGCAGCAGCAACGCCCACTCGGCCGACACCACGGGCGACAATTTCTGGGGTCTTGTGCCCGACGGCCTGCCCCACATGGAGTACACGCCCACCAGCATCGGCGAAACAGTCCGCGTTGATGTTGTGAATCACGGACCCCAGGCGCCCGATGTCCGACGATTCCCTGCCGCGCCGGTAACAGTGCCCGCTGGCAGCCACGTCCAC
>PLST01000580.1:0-1556 GCA_003164255.1 Acidobacteriaceae bacterium
ACCGGCTCAAGCTTGCCCAGGCTGGCCAGCAGCTCAGCATTGAGAATGGCAGCGCCGGCGGCTCCGCGAATGGTGTTGTGCGAGAGCACGGTAAATTTCCAGTCGAGCAGGCCGCAGGGACGGAGACGGCCGCAAGTAACCGCCATGCCCTTGCCGCGATTGCGATCGAGGCGGGGCTGGGGTCGGTCTGCCTGGGGAGCCCACTCGACCGGCTGATCGGGCGCGGTGGGCAGCCTCATGCCGGCGAGAGGACGGTATTCAGCCCACGCCGCCAGAATCTCGTCGCGGGTGGCCAGACGGCCCAGCTTGTTGCCCAGCTTGATTGAGACGCTCTCAGTATGTCCATCTTCAACGGCGACGCGGTTGCAGTGCGCGGTGATGCGCGCATTGAGCGGGGTGACGGCGTGGCCCTCAAGCTTGCCGAGCAACTTGAGAGTTTCGGCTTCCATTTTTTCTTCTTCGCTGCCGATGTAGGGCACCACGTTGCCGAGAATGTCCATGGACGGCACGCCGGGGTATCCTGCGCCGGAGACGGCCTGCATGGTGGTAACGAAGATCTGCTCGATGCCGAAGCGTTCCTCAATGGGCTTGAGGGCCATGACGAGGCCGATCGTTGAGCAGTTGGGGTTGGTGACCATGTAGCCGCCGGACTCCTGGCGCGAAGGCTGCTCCTCGATCAGGTGCAGGTGTTCGGCGTTGATCTCGGGAATGACCAGGGGCACGTTGGCGGCCATGCGGTATGCGCTGGAATTGGAAACGACTGCGCAACCAGCGTTGGCAAATTTGGGCTCCATTTCGCGGGCAATGGCGGCATCGAGCGCCGCAAAGATGACCTTGGGCGCACCATCAGGCTCGGCGGGGGCCACGGTCATATTGGCGATGCGCTCGGGCAACGGCGTGTCGAGGCGCCACTTGGCAGCCTCGCCGTAGAGCTTGCCGCTGGAGCGGTCGCTGGCCGCAAGCCAGGCTACCTCGAACCATGGGTGGTTTTCGAGGAGTTGAATGAAGCGCTGGCCCACCATTCCGGTGGCGCCGAGGATGCCGATTGGTTGCTTACGTTGTGTAGCCATAGACACTCCAGTGTACAGGAGAGCAGGTTTCGGTTCACGCATTGGGGCCAGGCGATCGGCATGCGCGCACTGGGGAAGGCCTTTGAACGGCGGGGTTTAGTGGCTTTGGCGGATTTTCGGCAAAAATCCCTGTGGAATTGTGGCTTTGCCGCCGATAAGCGATACCGAGAGCCGGCTTTCGAGCACTCGCCTGCGGACCTGCCGCAGGGAACGAGCACGAGAGAAGAATCGGGGAGGAGCAGCCGTGGCATTCAACCGCGCAAAAGAAGAGGCTGCAGCTCCGACGGTTGAGCGCTTCCTTACGCTGCTGGTGGAAGGCGCGGCGGCGGGAGTTCCTGAGGTGGAGCCGGAGGCCTACCGCGGGTTCCGTTCGAAGGTGGAAGAGCTGGCACGGCGGCTGCCCGACCGGCTGCCGGATGAAGAGAAGCTGGCACTGATCCAGTCGATTCTGCGCGAGTTTACCAGCTATCGAAACGGAGCAGAAAC
>PLST01000580.1:1568-3391 GCA_003164255.1 Acidobacteriaceae bacterium
CAACCTGTTTCTGCATCCGCTGAACGGCAAAGGACCGGCAGAGGACCTGGCGGCCCGGCTGCGCACGGCCGACTGCTCCACGGCGAACGACAATGCGGCCGGGCTGCGCGGCGGTGGGAGCGCGCTGGAGCATTTGCGCAAGATTATGGCCGCTGAAGGCGGCGGATTCATTGTGCTGTTCCGGATGAGCTGCCTTGAAGTGATCAGCCAACGCTTTGGCCCCGAGGCGGTGGAGGATTGCCTGATGGCAGTGTCGGCTTACCTGACGGCGGGACTGCAAAGCAGCGATTCCATTTATCACTGGAGCGATTCAGCGCTGCTCGCGATTCTGCAAGGCAGGCCCAACGAGGCCATTCTTTCGGCGGAGCTGGAGAGGATCATGGCGCAGAACCGCGAGAGCAGCATCAACGTGGCGGGCCGGACCATTATGTTGCGCATCCCGCTGACCTTTGAAGTAACACCGATCAGCCGCCTGCGATCAGCTGATGACCTGTTGAGAATTTCAGCCCGTTAATCCCACGAGAGGTGAGACCCGTGAATCCTACGCCCCAGGCCGAAGACACTCGCGAAAGCCGGCAAATGACGGCAAGCACTGCGAACGACCCGATTGACGAATTGCCGCTGCCCTGCATCGAAATGGACGCCTTTGGCGTGGTGACGCGCGCCAATCGCGCAACCATGGCGCTGCATCCGCCGGAACGCGGGGAGCTGGTGGGCAAGATGGTGTGGGACTTTATGGCCGCAGACGAGAAGGACCCGAGCTTTGCGGCATATTGCTCCACGATGGAAGCTGGCGCGGAGCCTGAGGTGGTGCGGCGCTCGCTCTATGACCGGTCAGGGCATTTCAGGACCTATGAGCTCTACCGCAAGCTGATCCGCGACGAGTGCGGAACCGCAGCCGGCATGCGGGTGGTTTTTGTGGACGTAACGGAAAGAGTGAAAGCTCTGGATGAAGCTCACCGGGCCCGGTTGTGGCTGGAGAGCATCCTGGAATCGTTGTGCGAGGCAGTGGTCGTCACCGACTCGGTGGGCTTTATCCGCAAGGCGAATCCGGCAGCGGACGAGCTGCTGCGGGCAAGCCCGGGTGAGTTGGTGGGCATGCTGATTGAAGAGGGGCTGCCGATTCCGGCTTGTGCGGGCGGCAATCGAACGGAGATGCAATTCACCAGCTGGCTTGAAGCTTCGTCAAGGGGCGCGGCTACTGTACTCGATCGTGAGCGAAAAGAGATTCAGGTGGAGCTGAGCACGTCGCCAATCTTCGACAAGGAAACCAGTTCTACGACGGGGGTGGTGTACATCTTGCGGACACTATGATGGGCCTTGCTGTCCGCGGACAGGCGGCTAGCCCATGGCTGCAAGAACTGCATCGGCAAACTGGCTGGTGCCGGCCGTGCCGCCGACGTCGCGGGTGAGGGTCTTGCGCTCGGCGTAGACCGTCTCGATTGCTTTCTGCACCTTGTCAGCCGCTGCGGGTTCGTCGATGTGACGCAGCATGAGCACGGCCGACTGGAGCAGCGCGGTGGGGTTGGCTACATCTTTGCCCGCGATGTCGGGCGCGGAGCCGTGAACCGCTTCAAAGATGGCGCACTCGACGCCGAGGTTGGCTCCGGGAACCAAGCCGAGGCCGCCGACGAGGCCGGCGCAAAGATCGCTGACGATGTCGCCGTAGAGGTTTTCAAGCAACAGCGTGTCGTACTGGAAGGGATTCATGACGAGTTGCATGCATGTGTTGTCAATGAGCTGCTCGCCGTAGAAGATATCCGGAAACCCCTCGGCCACCTTGCGCGCGCAACGCAGAAAGAGGCCGTCGGAGAGCTTCATGA
>PLST01000433.1 GCA_003164255.1 Acidobacteriaceae bacterium
TGGTGAACAACAACGGCGGCCGGGATGCGTGGGCTGAGATGCACCACGCCGAGTGGAATGGCCTTACCGCAACCGATCTCGTCTTTCCCACCTTTCTCTTCGTTGTCGGCGCATCCATTGTTTTCGCCTATGAGGCGCGTCTCGCTAAAGGCATCACCCGCGCCAAGCTCGCAGTTCACACCGTGCAACGCGCCGCCGTTCTCTATTTGCTTGGCATTGTCGTCAACAGCTTTCCTTACTTCCATCTCGCCCACATGCGCTTTTACGGTGTTCTGCAGCGCATCGCCGTCTGCTATCTGGTCATCGGTCTTTTCTATCTTTGGGACAAGCGCGCCTCTACCAAGGTCGCTCTACTGCTGGTCGTCCTCATTGGCTATTGGGTCCTGGTGCGCTGGGTTCCGGTGCCTGGCGCGGGCATGCCCGTCCGCGACATTCCGTTCCTCGATAAGGACCAGAACATCGTTGCCTGGGTTGACCGCCAGCTCATGCCAAATCACCTTTACGAGGACTACACCACCCACAACCTGCGCGACCCTGAAGGACTCCTGAGCGATATTCCCGCCCTTGGCACTACGCTCCTCGGCCTCCTTGCGGCTCTCTGGCTGCGCAGCCAGCGCGAGCAGAAAATCAAAGCCATTGGACTCGCCATTGGTTCAGCCGCCCTGCTTGCCTCTGGATACTTCTGGTCCATCTGGTTTCCGCTCAACAAGAAAATGTGGACCAGCACGTTTGTTCTTGTTGCTGCCGGGTGGTCGATGGCTATCTTTGCTCTCGCCTACTGGGCAGTCGAGGTCAAGGGCTGGGGCAAGGCCGACAGCCCGACACGAAAAATCGTCTGGCCCTGGCTCGTCTTCGGATCCAATGCCATCGCCGCCTACATGGTCAGTGAACTGATCCCCGGCATCAACGACTTCTTCCACGTCAACTCAGGCGGTCAAGAGATGTCGCCGCTCGGGTGGGCGCGCGTTCATATCTTCGGTCTCATACCCGACCGAGGCTGGGCTTGCTTCGCCTATTCCGTCTCCTATGCGGCAGTCTGCTTTATCCCGGTCTGGATCCTCTATCGCAAGAAGATCTTCATCAAGGTGTAAGCCGCACGGGAAAAACAGCTCAGGGGAGAAACTCAATGAAGTTCCGCGGCATTGCACTCGATCTTTTTGCCGGCGACCTCGAATTCACAATCTGCAAAGGCTCTAGCGCTGGCAGAAAGCCGGGTGCAGGGTGGGAAAGAACCAACTACTACTCGAGCCTTTCAGCCCTCACTCACGGCCCAACACCTCGTTCCGCAGGGCCGTTCAAAAGCTAGAAGCTACAAGCTACACGTTGGGAACGGACTCCCACACCTTCTTCATCAGCCCGTCGATGATCGCATCCTCATCTTCAATCTCCGTGCGCAGCCCCACGGTCTTCAGCGGGTGCGTCTCCGGAAATGCGTCGATCAGGCTACCAAGCCGCATCCGGTCCTTCTCCGTCGTCACAAATCCCACGGCCCCGGTGCTCAGCGCCGCCGCCTCAATGCAATCCAGGTCGTGATCTTTGTAGATATGGTGGTCAGGGAATGGAATTCTCGAAGCAAGATGCAAACCCGCCTTCGTCAGTCCGTCAAAGAACTGGTCACAGTGCGCAATCCCGCAGAAGGCCACCACTGGCCCGTCGATGACCGGGACGTGCATGAGCCGTCGAACCCTCCAAAGCTGGCCCTCCCAGCCCATCGCCATGATCTTCTCTGCAAGCTCCTCATCGTCCATGGGAATTGCGATCACGTGTGCTCGATGCAGCGCCTCCAGCGGCTCGCGCAGCCTCCCTGCCGGCAGCAGGTGATCCACCCAGTCGCGCCGGTCAATCAGCACAATATCCACATCGCGATGCAACTGCCGGTGCTGGAACCCGTCATCCAGAAGATGCAGCGAGTGCGACTTCGGCGCGAATCGCTCCGCAAGCACTCCCGCCTCATACCGCTGCGCTGCCACAAACACCGGGGCGTTCGACTCATGCGCGATCACCAGCGGTTCATCGCCAAACGTCTTCGCCGATCCGCTCGAGTCCACGCGCATGGCAATGTGGCTGTTTCGCCCGTAGCCTCGTGTAAGCACGCTCACGTGCGTCCCGCGCCTCGCCAATGCGCGCGCCAGCGCGATCGTCAGCGGCGTCTTGCCCGCCCCTCCTGCCGAGATTCCACCAATACTGACAACTGGAAGCTTCAGGCGTTTGATCGGCTCAAGTTGTGTGCCCAGCCGCATCTCGCGCAGCGTCAGCCCCAACTCATACAGCGGAACCAAGGCCTTCAGCAGGAAACGCGTTGAATAAATCTCGCTCATAGCGTCACCGCCTCATCCGCAAGCAATGACCGCAGCGCCTCAACGGAGCGCCCCGTCGCTCCGGATTGCTGGCCGAAAACCTTCTTAGCTCGTTCGCCCATGGCCCGCGCCGTTTCGCCGTCGCTCAGCAACTCCATCAACGTATTTGTCAAATCTTCTTTCTCCGTAATGCGCAGTGCATCGTGCTTGCGCAGGTCTTCGGTGATCGCGCGAAAATTCGCGTAATGCGGCCCCATCACAATCGGNNCCCACAAACGCCACAGCCGCCAGCGAATACACTGACGCCAACTCCCCAATCGTATCCAGCAGTACCACCTGCCCCGCGCGCAACGTGTCCTCGCTCTTCCAGCCGGACCGCCGCACCCAGTCCACCCCCGACTGATCAAGCAGCGCAGCCACTGCCGCAAACCGCTCCGGATGACGCGGAGCTATCACCATCACCAGATTTTTGTCGCTCGTCAGGAGCCTCGGCCACGCCTCCAGCAATGCCGCTTCCTCGCCTCCCAGTGTGCTGCCCGCCACCACAAACCTGGCGCCCTCAGCTCCGGCCTTCAGCATCCGTGTTGCCTCGGCCTCCACGGCCGCGCGAACGTCGAACTTGAGATTTCCCGACACTGTAACCCGTTGAGCCACGCAGCCCAGCGTCCGCAGCCGCTCAGCATCTATCTCGCTTTGGGCTAGTACCCGTCCGATTCTGCTCAAGAGCGGCCGCCAGATTCTCTTGAAGAATCTATAGCGGGGCCACGACCGGTCGGAAATTCGCGCGTTCACCACCGCTACGGAAATTCCGCGCCGGTAGCATCCGCTCAGCAGATTCGGCCAGAACTCAGTCTCCGCCAGAATTAACATGCGCGGCTTCAGCGCCTTCAGATAGGCGCGCGTGGCCCATGGCAGATCCAGCGGGCAATAAAAAACGCGCTCCTGCCCGAACCGCTCTCGCGCCAAGTCCTGCCCCGTCTTAGTTGTGGTCGAAATCAGCAGGCGGAACTCCGGAAATGCCCGCTCCAGTTCGCCCACCAGCCGGCTCACCGCCAGTACCTCGCCCACGGATACGGCGTGCAGCCAGATCGTTGGCCGCGCGTCAGTTCTTACCCGAACCCGTCCCAGCCGCTCGCCCAGCCCCTTGCGGTATTTGTGCGTTGTGGCCATCTTCCACAACCACCACGGTGAACCGGCCACCAGCACTGCCAGCAGGGCCAGGTTGTAGAGGATCACAATCATGCGTGACGGACTCGCCTTTCCGCAGTCCAATTTAGAGTCTGCTTTACACTTTCGCGTGGGTGCCGCTGGGAGCCAGTTTTTCCGAGTTCAAGGAATGAGGAGCGACGCAGATTGGACATCTGCTAGCAACGATTGACGCGGAAATCGGGAAAACTGGTCCCAGCCCTCCGGGTTGCGGGGTAAATCGATTGATACTTCGTTGTCGTCCTCGTCTTGGAATCGCCAAAGCCGTCGTTCTCCGCCTCGTCTCAACCGATTTCACCGCGCAACGGCGCCCGCGGGAAAGTGTAAAGCAGGCTCTAAAATGATACAGTCGAGCACGATGAAGCTCTCCGGGGCAAAGCCGCTGTCAATGCCCGGGTTACTCCTGCTCGGGCTCTTCTCGGCCTGTCTTGCTCTCCCGGCCCGTGCCAGCGACCACACTCCGCCGCCCGTGCAGCCCGCAACTTCCTTTGCCGACGTCGAAGTTCACCCCGACGAAAAAGTTGCCATCGCGGCCGAGCCTTACGACACAAAGGAAAAAGAGTCCATCTTCCGAGTCGATTATCTCAGTCACGGCGTCATGCCCGTGCGCCTGGTCGTCACCAACAATGGAGACAAGCCCATCTCGCTCCGCGATGCGCGCATCCTCTTCCAAACCGCAGCCGGAGACAGAATCCAGACCGCCGAGCCCGAGGACGTCGAGCGCCTGATGACCCGCAAGGAGCGCGAAGGGGGGAAGATTCCCCTGCCGGGCCCGCTGCCCAAAATCAAGTTGAAGCCAAAGGCCAGCAATCAGGAAATCGAACAGGATTTTGACAACTTCGAGTATCAGGCGCTCGTTGTCGAGCCACACACAACCCGCGCCGGCTTCCTCTTCTACGACGTCTCTGACCTGGACCACCCGCTCCGGGGCGCTAAACTCCATCTCCACGCGCTTCGCAACGCTGATGGCGAAGAGCTCTTCTACTTCGAGATTCCGTTCGACAAGTACCTCAAGTCCAAATCCGGCCAGATGAACTAGGGCCGCGCTACTCGAAGTAGGTTGCGGTTGTCGTATCCGTCTCCCAGATCGTGCATTCCTTGATGCGCACCCGCCCAGCCGTCATCCCGGCCAGTTGTTCGCTCGTCTGGTCGTAAAAATACTTCGCAATATTTTCGGCGGAGGGGTTCAGCACCGTGAACGGCTCAAGATCGTTCAGCATCTGGTGATCGATCCGGTCGATCACCGGGCGCATCACCTGCTTCAGCAGCTTGAAGTCAAGCAGCAGCCCAGCGTCATCCAGTTCGGTTCCGGCCAGCGTTACGCGCACCTTGTAGTTGTGGCCGTGCGGGTTCTCGCACTTCCCCTTGTAGTTTCGAAGGTAGTGGCCGGAGGAAAAACCTGCCTCCACGGTGACTTCATACATCGGCGTCAGCTCGTTCCTGTGCGGGAATGTGTCCCACTCCCTATTCTACCGGGCCCTGTTCTACCAGGGGTGGTGTTGTCGCACCGGCTCCGCTTGGGTCGCCGCCACTGTGTGACCGATCGGGTCCTATCCGCGGGGGCCCCGGTTCTTACGCCGTGCCGCCAGCCGGGTCTCTTCGCTGTGCCGGTCCACCTGCTCAAAAAGATGGCTCATCACACCCACCAGGGCCGCCAGCAACCCGAACAGCAGCAACACCATGCTCACCGTCCGCCACAGCGAAGCATTGGCCGGAAGCCCCGGCTGAAAGCCGGACGGGACCAGCGACATGCCCCCCGCAACCAGAGCGAACAACACCAGCGAACCACTCAGAATGTAGAAATTGCGCGACATTGATGGGGTCAAGCTCCTTCGAGCCTGGTCCGATTCTACGTCTCCCGCCCTCAACACGAAAACGCAGCGCTCTCGATCACCTGAACTCCGGCCCGCTCGAATTCTACTTCCATCCTCGTCACCGATCCGCCAAGGTGAATTGCCCGGCAACCATCTCGCACCACAAACGCCGCCAGTCCGAGCCGTCGCGCATCCAGAGCCGAGTAGCCCACGCAGTAGTCGTAGGCCAGCCCTGCCAGAAACACCCGCGTCAGTCCGCGCTCTTCAAGGTAGCCCGCCAGCCCCGTCGGCGTTCGCCGGTCGTTCTCAAAAAACGCCGAGTAGGAATCGATCCGCGCATCAAGTCCCTTGCGCAGTACTAGCTCCGCCGCCGGCAACCCCAACGCAGGATGAAACTCCGCGCCTTTGGTGCCCTGCACGCAATGATTGGGCCACAGGGTCTGCGGCCCATAGCTCAACTCGATCTGGTCGTAGGGCTTCTTCCCCGCATGCGAGCTTGCAAAAGAAGTGTGATTGGCCGGATGCCAGTCCTGCGTCAGTATCACGTGTTCAAACCGCGGCGCTATCCGGAGAATCACATCGATCACTGCATCTCCATCGGTAACCGCCAGCGCGCCCCCGGGGCAAAAATCGTTTTGCACATCAATCACAATCAGAACGTCATGCGTATCCGTCTGCATCGCGTCTCCCGCGCTTAAACTTCCATCCGCACGTTCATTCTCTCAAAGATGTCGCAGCAGAATTCAGGCCAGCAGCACTTCAACGCCGTTGGCGCGCAGCAGTTCCACGTATTCCGGCGCCAGTTCCCGGTCGCTGATCACGATATCGGCTGCATTCAACGGCGCGACCGGAATCATACCGCCGCGTCCGAACTTCGTGTGGTCGGCAACAATAATCACCTTGCCGGCGATCTCGATCATCTTCTGCTCGGAGCCAACCACCAGCGTGTTGTTGTTGCAAAATCCCGTCTCCGTTATGCTGCCCACGCCCATGATCACCGCATCGGCGCGGATCGCCCCCAACATCTGCTCGCAAAACGGTCCCAGCATCACCCGCAGCCGCGGGTCGAGATATCCGCCCGTCAGCGTCAGTTCAATGTTGCGCAGTGTCTCCAGGCTTTCGGCAATTGGAAGGGAATTGGTAACAATGTGCAGCGACTTGGTCGAGAGTTCTCGCGCCACGGCCGCCACAGTCGAACCGCCGTCCAGGATCACCGTCTGCCCCGGTTCAATCAGCCCCGCGGCCACCCGTGCGATCCGATCTTTCTCGGTGCTCAGCCTCTCGGTTTCAACGTTGTAGTCGAACGCGCGAGCCGGCGGCGTCTCCGTCGAGACCGCGCCCCCATACACACGGCGCAGCACCTTCTCTTCCTCCAGCATGTCCAGGTCGCGGCGTACGCTGGACTCTGAGGCGTCGAGCTCGCGGCAAAGAGTCTCCAGGTCAACAAAGTCCCGGGTCTCCAGCATCTGGCGGATTCTTAGTTGCCGTTCAGCAGCCTTCATCGTCCCTCGGCAGAGTACCGGAAAATCTACGCTGCGTTTCTCGTCTTCCGCCGCTGTTGATGACTTCGTGCCCGTGCCCCACACATTTCGGGTACTTTGCAAAAAGGGTGGGATTGCAGGCTTATTTCGCGCTAATCGCCTGCATCACCGCATCGGTCACTTGCCTCACCAGCATCTCAACCTCCGCATCGCCGCCCATGTTCCCAGCTCGGCCGGTATTGCCGTCGCATGGCGTCGGCGTCAACGCAATCGAATTCGGCATTTCCAGGTCGGCCAGTTGGCACTCTTTCATCCGCGACGTATCAAATCGAATATCCGGCAGTCCCAGCTTCTTCTTCAGCTCCAACAGATCGGAACCCTGCTGTTCTGAGATGTACGAGATCGGCTGGCCCAGTTGCGAAGCCAGCAGCAGCGTCCAGCAATAGGTCTCAAGCACCTCGGCATACCATTCAGCGTGCGTCACCGTGTCGGCCCAGCACACAATCCCGTGATTGGCCAGCAGCACCGTGTTGTGTTGCCGCACATACGGAATCACCGTCTGCGCAAACTCAGCAGTCCCCGGCGTCTTGTAGGGCGAAATTGCCACCTTGCCCACAAACACCTCAAACTCGGGAATGATCATGTTCGGCGGTACTTTGCCCGTGATCGCATAAGCTGTCGCATGCGGCGGGTGGCAGTGCACCACCGACTTTGCCTCGGGAACCGATTTGTAAATCTCCAGGTGCAGAAAAATCTCGCTCGTCCTCGGCTTGGTCCCCGCAATCTGGTTACCTTCCAGGTCAACCAGCGAAATATCCTCGGGCGTCAGGTCGTATTTGCTCACCAAGGTCGGCGTGCACAGCACCTCGTTGGGTCCGATGCGATAAGAGATGTTTCCGCCGTTGCCGTCCACAAACTGCCGCAGCCAAAGCTTCTTCCCCGTGGCGCAAATCTCTTTCTTGATCTCTTCCGCTTCCGGCGTCGAGAACAGCCGCGGATTCGCCGCAGGCCTCACCGGGGAAGAGCCTTCGTGCGCAACCGCAACCGGAACCGCGATCGCACTCGTCCCGTTGCCGGCCGCCTCCAGCGATACATTCCGTTGCTGCAGAAAGTCGCGTGCTGAAGGCGTTACCACGCACTTCTCGGCAATCACGATGCTGGTCGCTCCAGCGGCCACCGCTTCCTGCGCGTCGCGCAACGACACCAGCTTGCGGTCTCGAAAATCCGTGCTCTTCTTGTCCTTATTCACTTCCCCACCTCAAATCCTGCATGAAAGCTTCCTGTTGGCGTTATGAAAAAATCTCACTGGCCCACGTCGATCGAGTCCACAATCAGCGAGCAGTATGCGTCCACCGGAACCGCGCCCGGCCAGAATGGATTTGCTGCCTCGCGCCCTTCGGTAAACCCAACCATCTGCCCCTCGGCCGCGCCCAGTTCGTCAATGGCGATCAGCGCCTTACCGCCGCCCAAGCCATTATTCGCGCGCAGGTTCTCCATCGTTACCGGTTCCACTACTACCAGCGTCCTGCCGCCATAGGCTTCCACCGCCGGAGTCAGCGTTACATGTCCGCGCACAATGCCCAGTCTCATGCCTTCGCTCCTGCAGTCTGTACCGCGTCTACAATGCCCACCACCACCATCCGCGCCGGTGTTGTGTTGCCGAGCTTCGCCCGCGCAATATCTCCGTCCGTCGACACCATTACCGTCGCCCCGCGCGCCGCGCCCAGCCAGTCCACCACCACCAGCGGCTCCAGTGCGGCGCTGCCATCTGCCTCAAGCCGCAGCGCGGCCAGAAACCGGCATCCATCCAGCGTCGGATGCTTCGCTGCCGCTACCACCGTGCCTTCAATCCGTGCCAGAAACATGGCTAAATAATCCGAAGTGCGTTGCCCACCACCATCTGCCGCTCGCGCGTAAAGGTCATGGGGGTCGTCACTCCTTCTCCCGTCGGAGTGGCAATCGTGTGACTGAAATATCCTGGTCCGCCCACGCCCAGCGATGCCGCCGACGCCGCGTTCTGAATAAAGAGCGTCGTGTTCATCGCGCGCGCCATACGCGTCGCCGTTTCAACATTTTTTGTATGAATGATCGCCGTGTGCCGGTAACCGTGTTCGGCTTTGACCGAGGCCTCGATCGCCGCGCCCACGCACTTGACGCGCACGACAGGAATAAACGGCATCATCTGCTCTTCGGTCACAAACGGATGATCTTCTTCCGTCTCGCCAAACAGCAGGTTGGTCCCCGCCGGCACGCGCACGCCGGCCGCTTCGCCCAGTACCGCCGGGTCCTTGCCCACCAGATCCTTCTTCACGTGGGCCCGCGCGCAGCCGCCGCCACCACCTTCAAACGTAAAGGCAGCCTTCGTCAGCCGCTCAATCGCGTCGCGTTCCAGTTGGAACGCCCCAGCCCTGCGCATCGCAGCCATGAAAGCATCTGCAACCGAGGCAACTACAAAGACTTCTTTCTCGCCGATGCACAGCAGGTTGTTGTCGAACCCGCCGCCTTCGATGATGCACTTCGCCGCATGATCCAGATCGGCCGTCTCATCGACAACGACTGGAGGATTGCCAGGACCTCCCGCAATCACCCGCTTGCCTGACATCGCCGCAGCCTTCGCCACTGCAGACCCGCCCGTCACGCACAGCAACGCCACTTTGGGATGATGGAAGATCTGTTCGGCGGCCTCAATGCTTGCCTCGGCCGTCGTCGTCAGCACATTCGCCACGCCCAACTCGCGTTCAATCTCACGATTCCACAGCTGCAGCGCATACCGCGCCACTTTTTGCCCTGAAGGGTGCGGCCCGAACACCGCCGTATTCCCCGCCGCAAGAATGTTGATCGCGTTCGAAGCCATCGTCGGCACCGAATGGGTCACCGGCAGCATCATCCCGATCACGCCCCACGGCGCGCGCTCGATGATGCAAAGCCCTGTCGGATCGCTGCGGGCGCCGCTTTTCATCTCTTCCACGCCGAGCACGAAGCGCATGTTTGTCAGCTTCAAAATCTTGTGGTCCAGCCGCCCGACCTTCGTTTCGTCCATCTCCATGCGGCCCAGTTCTTCGCGGCGGTCGTTGCATATACGCACAATCGTGTCGGTCATCCGCTTGCGCTCGTCGAAGCTCATCGCCGCGACCTTTTTCTGCGCTTCGAACGCTGCATTCACCGCTTCGTCTACCGTTGCAAACACGCCATCGTGCCCCACCGCAGCCTGCGGAACCTGCGCCGCTATAGCAACCGGAGCCTGCATCTGTACACGAAGCCGCGCCACCACTTCCCGAGCGATCTCCGCAATCATCTGTTCCTGTATAGGCATTTACGGCTTCTCCAACATCGCGCCCTCAACTTCGATCTGGTCCACGATCCCCACGATCACCGCGTCTACGGGCGCATCCTTCGTTGCCGGCGTCAGCCGGGCGGAGCTTCCCTGCGTAAACAGCACGCACTCGCCCACGCCGGCTCCCACGCTATCTACCGCGACCACTGAGCTGCCTGAAACCTGCAGCTTGCCGTCCTTGCTGATGTACGGCTGTACCAGCAGCAGCTTCATGCCGCGGAACTTCTCGTTCTTCTGTGTCGCAACAACGTTGCCAATCACTTTTGCAATAAACATGCCGGCTCACCTCGGTTGCCGCCCCGATTGCTTTAGCGGCTACTTGGGCAGTACCGTGCTCAGGTTGTCGTGCGGACGCGCAATCACGTGCACGCTCTGCACTTCGCCTGCTGCCCGTGCTGCGCTTGCGCCCGCATCCACCGCGGCGCGCACGCTGCCCACGTCTCCGGTCACGTACACCGAGCAAAGACCACTGCCCACCTTGTTCCAGCCCACAAACTTCACGCTGGCCGCCTTCAGCATCGCGTCCGTTGCCTGCACCAGGGCTACAAGGCCCTTGGTCTCGATCATTCCAATTGCTTCATTCGCCATCGATCTTCTCCAGAAGTCCCTGTTATTTCAACAAGCTCTCAACCAGCGCATCGTGCGGACGCGCGATCACATGCGACGCCACCAGTTCGCCGATCGCCTTCGCCGCCGTTGAGCCCGCATCCACCGCGGCGCGCACGCTGCCCACATCTCCGCGCACGATCGCTGTCACGTATCCGCCGCCGATCTGCACCGTTTTCACAAGCTCTACGCTGGCCGCCTTCACCATCGCGTCGCATGCCTCGACCAGTCCGACGAGGCCCTTTGTTTCTATCAATCCAATTGCTTCGCTCATCCCGTCTCTCCTACTTCTTGGCCGTTGCCTTGCCGCTCTGTTGAACAAACGACGGCAGCTCATCGTGAGGGCGCGAGATCACCTGCACGCTCACCACCTCGCCAATCCGTCCTGCCGCTTCCGCTCCCGCGTCTGTGGCCGCTTTTACCGCCGCCACGTCCCCTTCCACAAATGCCGTCACCAGTCCGGAACCCACGGTCTGCCAGCCGGCGAAAGTCACGTTCGCTGACTTCAGCATCGCGTCGGTAGCCTCGAACAGCGCAACCAGCCCTTTTGTCTCAATCATTCCAAGCGCTTGTTTCATCGCTTCCTCTCTTTTTCTTGGCGTTGTTACTGCTTCTTTCCTGTTTTGCTTCCGTCATTCTTTACTTCAACAGCTCAATATCTTTGGTCAAATGCAAACCGCACGCATTGGCCTCGTCCGTATCCATATGCACATTCAGCCGTGAGGTCGGATCGATCCGCACATGGACATTGTTGAATGTCACACCCGCCTGCCCACCGATGCGCAGCTTCATCCGGTCACCCTTCTGCACACCGAAGTAACTCGCTTCCGTCGGATTCATATGCACATGAATCGCGGCCCGGATCACGCCTTCCTTCAACTCCACCACGCCCTTCGGCCCGATGATCACCGCTCCCGGCGTGCCAGCGATATCGCCGGAAAGCCGCACCGGAATATCGTTGAACCCGAGCATGATCGCGTCTGTAAACGCCAGCTCCACTTGCGACTGCTTGCGCATCGGCCCCAGAATCCGCAGGTTCGAAATCAGCCTGCTCCGGGGTCCCACAATCGTCACCGTTTCCTTGGCCGCAAAGTTGCCTTCCTGGAAGAGCGGACGGTCAAATGTCAGCTCGCTCCCCGGTCCAAACAGCGTGTCCATATCCTTGCGGCACACGTGCATGTGGCGTGAGCTGGTCTGCACCGTCAGCACCGGAGCCGCTCCGCCCTTTTGCCGCCCCAGATATTCAAGCGCCACCTGCCGGACAATCTGCTCGACTGCCGACCTTGAAATGGATCCCGTCGCATTTCCAATCGCTGTGCTTGCCATAAAGACTTCCTGAACTGCTCTTGTCTTGCTTGTTCTTACGTGCGTTGTCCTGCCGCTGCCAGCACCGACACTAGCGCGGCGGTCTCTCTTGCTACTACTATCTCTTCGTTTGCGGGAACTACCATTACTCGCGTTGGAGCGCCATGCTTTGAGATCGAACCGTCGCGCGCTAGCGCTACGTTTCGAGCTTCATCCAGTTCGATTCCGAATCCAGCCAGTCCCCGCAGCACGGCTGCGCGAATCTCCGCGCTGTTCTCGCCAATGCCGCCAGAGAACGTAATCGCGTCTACACCGCCCAGCTCAAGCAGAAACGCGCCGATATACTGACGAATTGCTCTGACAAAGACGTCCAGGGCCAACTGCGCCCGCTTGTCTCCCCTGGCTGCGGCCTCGCTCAGGTCGCGCACATCGCCGCTTGTCCCGCTGATCCCCGCCAGGCCTGACTTGGTTCCCAGCAGCGTGGCCATTTGGTCTGCGTCCAGGTCTAACTTCTTCATCATGTGGAGCACGGCGAAGACATCGATGTCGCCTACGCGATTGTTTTGGGGCAGCCCCGACTGTGGGGATGCACCGAAACTGGTATCGACCGCGACGCCGTCTTTAAACGCGGCCACGCTCGAGCTTCCACCCAGGTGGCAACTGATGTGCCTCAGGTCTTTGCGGCCCATCAACGCCTGCGTTCGTTCGCTTGCCGACCTGTGGCTCGCGCCATGGAATCCGTAACGCCGAACCCCGTACCTGGTTCGCCATTCATAGGGAACGGCATAGGTTGTCGCCGCTTCGTCCATGAGCCGGTAAGGAAAGGGCTCCATCACGGCTACCAGCGGAACCCCGGGCAGCTCCTGCCGGAATGCCTTGATCGCGGCGATGTAAGGCGGATTGTGAGCTGGAGCCAAGAACGAAAACTCCTCCATCGCAGCCAGAAACCCATCGTCGATCAGTTGCGGAGCATTCAGCGGCCCTGCATGCACGGCCTTGAACCCCACCGCATCAATCTCTTTCAAGCTCCCGAGCGCCTTACCCGGACCGGCAATCTCGCTGATGCATTCGCGAATCGCCGCCGGATAGTCCGGGCACCCAGAGCCCGGCTGTCCAATCCGCTCCACGCGCCCCCTGGCCAGGACCACCTCGCCCGGCATCTCCAGAACCTGGTACTTGAACGACGTGCTGCCGATATTTGGAATAAGACACTTCATGAGCTTACTTTGAAAGATCTTGATTGAAGTTGAAGGATACTATACACTCTTTGGAAGAGTCAATGACCACTTTGGTGGTTTTTGAGGACTGAGCAGCAAAATGACGGCAACAGCCACCACATCCGCTACCACGCTCGACCGGATTGAGGAACTCGGCATTGTTGGGGCCGGCGGCGGAGGCTTTCCAACCGCCGTCAAGTTCCAGACCCGCGCATCCCTCTTGATTGCCAACGCCGCTGAGTGCGAGCCCCTCCTGCACAAGGACAAGGAACTCCTCCATCACCACGCGGAGCCCTTCCTGCGCGGCATGTCTGCCGCGATGGAACTGATCGGCGCTGGCGAAGGCGTCATCGGCATCAAGGAGAAGTACCACGACATCATTGCTGCGCTGGAGGCGCGGGTCCCGGCCAGCATCCGCGTGGTTCCGCTCCCAGACTGTTATCCCGCCGGTGACGAGTTCATCCTTGTGCATTTGGTCACTGGCAAGGTCATTCCGCCTGGTGGGCTTCCGAAGGATGTTGACGCTGCTGTAGCGAACGTTGAAACCCTGATGAACATCGGTCTGAACCGGCCGGTCACGCACAAGTACCTCACCGTTGCCGGTGCCATCCAAAATCCCAGCACTCTCCGGGTTCCGGTTGGCATCACTATCGGCGAAGTGATCGAAGCCGCCGGCGGTTCCACGGTTGAGAGCTTTGGCGTGCTGCTGGGCGGCGTGATGATGGCCAAACCCGCAGCCGATCTCAACGTGCCCGTCACCAAGACCACGGGCGGCATCGTTGTTTTGCCCGCGGAACACGCGCTCATCCGCCGCCACAACGCGCCGTGGATCCACGTTCAGCGCGTCGGGCGTTCGGCATGCGACCAGTGCCGCTTCTGCACGGAATTCTGCCCGCGCTTTCTGCTCGGGCACCCCATTGAGCCGCACCGGGCCATGCAGTCGCTGGGCTTTCAAACCGGCGCTGACGCCATGGTCTCAACGCTCTACTGTTGCGAGTGCAACCTGTGCACCATGTTTGCCTGCCCTGAAGATCTCGATCCCAAAACGGTCTGCGTGCAGAACAAACCGCTGGCGCGGGAGCGCGGGCTCACCTTCAAGGGAGCGCCCGAATCGATCACGCCGAATCCCATGGCCGAGTTCCGGCGGGTACCGATGCGACGGTTGATGGCGCGGCTCGGACTTGGCGAATTCTCGAATACCGGCCCGCTTATCGAGCACGCCTTTGCGCCCAGCCAGGTCAACATTCCGCTCAAGCAACATGCCGGCGCGCCTGCCGTTGCCGTGGTCACCACCGGTCAGCGCGTGCGTATGGGCGATCTGCTTGCGGCGCCTGAGAAGGGCAAACTGGGCGCGCGCATCCACGCCAGCATTGACGG
>PLST01000513.1 GCA_003164255.1 Acidobacteriaceae bacterium
GGCCAAAGCCGAGGGGCACGGACGGCAGTCCCTCACTAAACTCGGTTTCAGATTTCGCCCACGCGGAACGGAAAAAGCGCTTGTGCCTTTCAACGAAGAGGTCCGAAATTCTCTGCTGCTCCGCCATGAACAGGAAACTCAGCTCGCGCATGGAGCGCTCAGCCTGGTTAATGGTCCCCTTCATTAGCTCGATGCGCCGTTCGGATTCTTCGATTGGCCGCTGAAGCGCGTCGCGGTCCTCACCGATAATTACCAACAGTTGTTCGCTTAAGCGCTGGAGGCCTCGGTCGCAGGCGGCGCGAACGAGGTTTCTGCCCGAGTCTTCAACCAGGCAACGCAAACTCGCTAGCAGTTTTTCCCAGTCCCGCAACGGACCGCGGTTTTCCATCCGTTCGGCGGCACTCACCTCAAAGACCTCGCCCATCGAGCGATGCAGCCGCCTTTCCAGAATCTCGCGCGTGAATTTAGCCGCTGCCGCGCGCTCCGGATCGCTGGTACGGTCGGCTTTATTGATAACCAGGATCAACTCCTGAACTTGCGTGCCAATTGATTCCACCAGCGCCAACTCCTCGCCCGCAATTGGCGGATCGGCGCCGACCACAACCAGTGCCGCATCAATATGAGGAATGAACGCCTGCGTGGTTGCCGTATTTCCGGTGAAGACCGAACCCAAGCCTGGCGTGTCCACAAAACACATGCCAGATGACAACAAGGGGCTGGGCACAAATACTTCCGCGCCATCCACGGCTTTTTGGTTTTCGGGGTTCAGTTCTTCGGTAACGTACTCCTTCAACTCAGGCATGGCAATGTCCCGCCACATCCCGTCTCGCATTCGAACTCGCGCATGAGGTGCGTCGCCAAACCGAATCACGGTAGGCACTGCCGTTACAGGAATAAACCCGGTAGGAACAACCTCGTAGCCGACCAAGGCGTTGAGCAGGGTGGATTTGCCTCGCTTAAATTGGCCGACACAGGCGACGTAGAAACGTCCTTCGGTGACCCGCGCTGCGAGCTCACGTGCTTCCTCGGCGACAGGCTCCGTTCCAAGTTCTTGAGCTAGTTTGCCGAGTCGCAACAGGCGGAAAGAGCCGTCCGTGGGTACGGGATTCTCAGTCAGGAGGCCTTCGTGGTCAAGTACTGTCAAACTGTTCGTGGATTCCTGCATGTGCTATTACGCTCTTCCCGAGGCTGTCTCCTGCTTAGTCTCCGCCGCGCGCGTGTAACGGATCACCTCGACACGAGACATTGCAATTAGACCCTCTTCAACCATGAGGTCGAGATGAGGAATCAGCTTTTCAATCTGTTCCTCACGGTCGATGACAGTCAGCATGATCGGTGCGTCCTTGGAAAACGTCCAATGACTGGCATGGTGAATTCTAGTGCTGGCTCCGTACCCTTCAATCCCTCGATACACGGTCGCACCTGCCATCCCGAGTTCCATACACTTGGCCACAATCGCCTCATGCAAAGGCTTGCCTTGCCATTTGTCACCCTCGCCGAAATGAATACGTAACATGCGCGCCTGATATTGGTCTTTCATGGTTGAGCCTCCACTCATGCAGAAACATTCCCCGCCTGCGCTTCCGGTAGATCGACGTCCAGCGCGCGGTAGGAGTACTTGATGATGTCCACGTCTGAAAACACGACCAATCCTTCTTCCACCATCTGATCCACGAGCGGAAGGAAGGATCGGAGCTTCTCCTCCGTATCGACTGCCGAGAGCATGATCGAGCAATCGTGGGAGAGCTGGAGGGCCTTGTCTTTGTGAATCCGCCGATGTGCGCCATAACCGAGAATGCCGCGGTAGACAGTGACGCCGGCAATATCGTTTGCTCGCATGGCTTCAACGAGCGCTTTGTAAAGTGGCTTGTCTTTCCATTGATCGGATTCGCCGATATAGATGCGCATCATCTTTGCCTTGCCTTCCATCTTCAGATGCGCAGGGGGAGTGGCCTTTTTCTGCTTCGAGACTTGGGCTGGCTTTGCGAGCGTCGTCTCTTGTACCTCAATCATTCCGGTTCCGGCCAACTCCTCCAACTTTCCCAGAATCTCGTTTACTTTTTCGCGGGATTCAATGAATTCGATTTTGAGCGGAAGGTGATCCGAAATTTCGACGATGCTGGTGGAGTGCATGTGGTGATCCGCGCCGAAACCGGCTATCCCCTTGAGCACGGTTGCTCCGGAGACGCCGCGATAAAAAAGGAAGTCGAGGATGCTCGAATACGTTGGGACTCCGTGATGCGTCGAGCCCTCGCTCAAATAGATTGATACTTTCATTGCCTTTCCGGCAGTCAACATAAGATCCTCCCTCAGGAATGTAGTCCGCGCTGTGACACTAGGAACTCGGCAGCGCGGCCGAGCGAGCCCCATCCTGGTCTTTCCGACTCAGGTTTATCCCGCAAGCTTTCGAGCTCTTGCGTCAACTGCTGGCGGCAGTTCTCAATAATTGCATCGATGCGGGCGGCAACCACGGGCTGAACCTGACGACGAAGTTTGATTCCATGTGGAATGCAGAAGACCGCGTTTGTTCTGAGCCAATCCGACACGTCCGTTCGGTGAATACAACTGACAAATTCGCGAATACGCCGGTCCTCCTCTGCGACAATTTCATTGCAAATATCGCAAGTCGTAACTTCGTTAGAGGTCGGCATCGGTGAATCGACCAGCTTGATGAAGACCTGGGCCGCGGTCAACGCGTTCTGTACTGCCGCCAATCCCCATGTATGAAAGTTGCAGAGGCTATGGGTTTCCTTCTCCGGGCGATTCTGCAGACGGGCCGCCTGATACTCCTTCAGAAAGCGGCAGAAAGGGCAACCGGATTCGTGAAGAACGTCCAGGACCGACTCGTAGAAGACGAGCTGCTTTTGTGTTCTCATCAGAGGATCTCCGCAAGCGCCGAGCCAGCCCACACGGCCACAAGCCCAAGGATTAGACTGCTGACTGCGTAAAGGGCGGCAAGTAAGAATGCGCCAGTTCGAATCGTGGAAAAGGTCTCCCACTCGTACGTCGAAAACGTGCTGTACGCACCGATGAATCCGACTGGTATCAAGAATCTCCAAGCGGGATTCATGTCGGCGCGCTTGGAGAGTACGGTGAGCGAGAAACCAATGATCATACACGCCGTGATATTGATGACAAATGTCCCGTAAGGAAACTTCGTTCCCATACGGCCGGCAATGGTCGTGCCAACCCAGTACCGAGCTATGGACCCGAGTGCGCCGCCGAAAGCGATAAGAAGGTATTTCTGCAAACCTATGCCTCCCTTTCGATGGTTTCGCTTGCGTCACGGCTCTCGTTTGCATTCCAGTTCCGCAACAGAGCCAGGTCTTGTTCGAGCTGAGGTGCGTCGATCGCGCTATCGGAAGTTCCCGAGATCCTTTGGAGCTGAACTCGATAGGCATCTGCGTAGGAACCCACCAAGAGCACTATCTTGCTGACAAACTGGCTGCTCCACCGAGACAACGCATCACCGTAAAGGTGAAGCTCTTGTTTCACAAGAGAGCCCATGTTTTCCCGCAGCGCCTTTTTGATCCGGGAACGTACAAAGCCAGTTCCGAGGAACATCCAGTGGCTCATATTGATGGCTTCGGGGAGTGACGCCAACTCAAAGCGCGGCATGTCGCGCAAGAGGCTTTCCACCTCCTCCGGCGCAGGGACATCGGCGCGCCCCATCTCCTGCGCCACTGTTTGCAGCGTGGAAATTGCACGCTGGCTTACGCCGCGCACGGTCTCTATATGACGTTGCACGGCCTTCCAAACAGCATCATGGAGCCACTCCGAGAGTTGGAGCGACGTGACACGAGCATTGGAATTCATTTGCATCCATCGAAGTGTGCTGTCTGCCGTCTCGTTCAGAACCCTCTCCGGCGTCTCGGCAAGTTCAAAAAAGGCGTGGCTGAGTATGGTGCCTTGTTCTCCGATTTCTCCGGTCACAAGGCGCAATTGCTCTTCAAGATTATGTACATCGCGCGGGATCTCCCGTCCCCTGCGCTTTGTCTGGTCGATAGTCGTCTCCAGGGCCGCGATCATTGAACTACGCAAGGCTCCGATTTTTCTCGCAACAGAGGCATTCCTGAGATTTCGGGCCTGGTCGAATCGAGGAAGCAACTCCCGCTCAAAGAAATGATCGAGCAGGATGGCGTGGTTGGGCAGTGAGCTAACGGGGTGCACATTCATCCCAAGGCCCAATTCGGCTTGCAATTGTTCCTGGATATAGGCAGTCGCCCGATGGAGATCCCCTGCCGCAAGCAGGTCAGCCTTGCTGAGCAGAACGATAGCCGGAATTCCGCCTTCGTAGAGCAGACGCAGAGTCCCAATGTCTTCTTCATTCAAGGCCGTTCCTGCGTCAATCAGAAGCAGCGCAAGGTCACACGACGGAAGATAGGCAAGGGTTTCCGCAGCACCCCGTCTGGCCAGGGAACCAAGTCCCGGCGTATCCACTAGCACGATGCCCTCTTTGAGGCGAGGCGACGGGACTTCAACAACCGCACGCACCACATTCCGCAGATTGCCGGGATTCCCTTGTTCCGATACCAGCTTGGCAAGCTCTTCGAGCGTGACGGTCTCTTCTCTCCCGTGGCCATACGCCACGTCAGCGCGTAAGGTTGCTCCATAGCGTAATTTCGTAGGCACAGCGGTAATGGGGTTAATGCCTACTGGAAGAACATCTGTGTTCAGGAGCGCATTCAGAAGTGAGGATTTTCCACTACTCACCCGACCGAAGAGCGCCACTTCCAGGTTGTTGTCTTCCAGGCGGGACGCAAGCGAATCGATACGCGACCGGAATTCCACTAACCCGTGACGAGTGATGAGTTGCTCGATCAATCGCAAAAGAGCAACATCGTATCCGGTTTCTTCCAGCTTCTTAAGACGCGACTCCAAATTGGTGCCCAGCTCCTGGCGGAGATACCGTTCCATTCCGCTCGCCAGCGAGCGTAGCTCGTGGACTACGCCATTGAGCTCGTTCACCGCATCCTCTGGCACGGGGCCGCACCCGCGCATGTAACTGGGTCGGAGTTCCTCGATCGCGATGTCGATAAACGTAAGGTCAACTTTGATCGAACGCGTGACTGGGATCTCCGGCGATTCCGGCTTCATGTGCTGCCAGTCCAAGGCTCTTAGCAGTTGAGACCGAAGTCGGCGAATATGGTCTTCGATCACCCGCGCCTGTGCAGGAGTGATGTCAACGACGTAACGGGGAAATGGGGAAAGAGATGCTGCGGAATGGAGAACTTGTTCGATCTCGCTCAACATCTTGTCGATGTATTGGCAGGTGATGATCAGGCGTCGCTGCTGGGTTTCGTTCAGCTCCCCTGGGTGTCGCGCTTTTACGATTTCTAGTCCGGATTTGGGCATGACTCCTCCAAGTTTTCTTCAGCTTCGAGGAGTCATCTGCCCAGTAGAGCGGTCTTCAGGTGGACTCCAACACCCACAGTTGCTTGCTATGCCTTTACTGCCTTGTGCCACCGCTCATACACGCTGGCGCCGGCGTACCGAGCCTTTGCCCCGAG
>PLST01000555.1:0-11776 GCA_003164255.1 Acidobacteriaceae bacterium
TGTCCTTGCACCAGCGCCATCAGGCACGACTGCGACAGAGAAAGGTGCTGATCTTTGGCGATGTGGCTCGATGCCTCGAGCGCAGCGGTCATCGAACGCGCCAGCGTTCGCTCCCTCGCGTCCGCTGCCTTTCCCGTTGCATCCTGCCCTGTCTTGGCTATCTGCATCAGGCGCTGTTCGACGGCATTCTCAGTAAACCTCTTCCCATAGATCCCGGGTTCCACCGCGGCCGAAATAGCCTCCATAATCACCTTGCGATCGTCTGAAGGTTCCTGCTGAATCTGCAGCCGCCCCCACACGTCCACGACAGCAAACTCAAATCCATGGCTGGGAAACGCACTAAGAAACTTCGTCGCTATTTGTTGCTGTTTCCGGCTTGTCCTCCGTGCTTGCGATCCCGACCCTCCGTACACAAAATCGTCCCGCTTCTTGCTGTCCGGTATTCCCGGGCGATCGAAGAACAGTGTGATCAGCGGCTTATCCTGCTGTTTCCCGTTCACCAATCGAAGATCGGTCAGCTTCGCCGGTTTGCCGTTGTCCGTTACCGAGATCTCTTCCGGCTTCAGATCGAGAACCGGCCGGTTGTGCCCGTCGCGAACAGCCACATCCAACGAGACCGGCTCCGCGGCAGACTGCGGACTCGATTGCCCCGGCGCGGCCGGCGTCTGACCAACAATCGGCGCCGCACCGGTTATGGCGCAAATCGCGGCCATCGCCGCGTACATACATACCTGCGCCTTCATCATTGCCGTCAATGCCCCAACCAAAACGGAGGGCCGCCTTCCTTGACGATTAGGGAACGAACAAAGTCTACACCTCGCCCGGCGCTCATCCAACGTCAGCCACGGTGGGATACCAATCCCGATGGGTCAGTAAATACAGTCCTGGGACCTGCGGCGTGCATCTATTGAGTGAGGGGTCTGCCGGTGGGGAATTGGGTGCGCACAACTGATATCCTTGCCATGCATCCGTATGGAGGTTTTGCGTGGCAAAAGTAACACTGGTTTTCGCTCTCCTGTTGTGTGTTCTCGGGCTTGCGGGATTTCTTGGCACCGGCAGGATCCATCAAACGGCGCTGATTCCCACATGGTTTGGCCTGGCGCTCGGCCTGTTCGGGTATCTGGCCATCAGCCCGGATGAAAAACGGCGCAAGCTCTTCATGCACATTAATGTCACGCTCGCTTTGCTTGGATTTCTGGGCGCTGGCGGTCGCGCGGTGTATGGCTACATTCATGCGAGCTCTTTAGGCGTAGCTCCGGATGCGATTGCGCTTGGTTCACAAGTGACGATGGCGGGGTTGATGCTGATCTACGTCATCCTGTGCGTACGGTCGTTTATCGCAGCACGGCGTTCAGGGAAGGTCTAAGCAAATGGGGACAATGCGCGGCGGGATGGGCATGGGCATGCGCGCAGAGCGCTCGCCGCATGGGCGCGGAGCCCGGGCCGGACAAGCTGAACCACCCAAGAAGAAGCCTGACCTGAAAAAGATTTGGCCGCAGGTGCGTGCGCTGGTGGGGCCACGGAAGGGTCTGATTGCGGGCGGCATGTGCCTGATGGTGGTCAATCGCATGGCTGGCCTCGTGCTGCCGTGGACGTCAAAGACGTTGCTGGACAAGGTGCTGTCTCCAGCGCATCCGCATCCTGAACTTTTGCCGAAGATTATTGCGATTGTTTTTGGCGCGATGGTGGTCCAGGCGATCACGTCGTTCTCGCTGACGCAGTTGCTGTCAAAAGCAGGGCAGCGTCTGATCGCCGAGATGCGGCGTCAGGTGCAAAAGCACGTGGGCCTTCTGTCGGTGGCTTACTACGATGAAAACCGTACAGGCGCGCTGGTGGCGCGCATCATGACGGACGTCGAAGGCGTGCGTAACCTGGTGGGCACAGGCCTGGTGGATTTTGTGGGCGGCATGCTCACGGCCGTGCTCGTGTTTCTTTTTCTGCTGCACCTCAGCCCGCAAGTCACACTGACCGTGTTCGCGGTGATGGTGGTGTTTGTCTTTGTGCTGCAGTACGGGTTCAAGACGATTCGGCCCATCTTCAGAGAGCGGGGCAAGATCAACGCGGAAGTGACGGGTCGGCTCACGGAGTCCCTCGGCGGCGTGCGCGTGATCAAGGGCTACCACGCGGAAGAGCGTGAGGCGCACGTGTTTGCCGGCGGCGTTGAAAAGCTGCTGAACAACGTAATGAAGTCGCTCACCATGACCAGCCTGCTGGGCTCGGCGTCAACGACGGTGCTGGGGCTGGTTTCCGCGATTGTGATGTGGCTGGGCGGCCATCGCGTGCTCGGCAATACGTGGACGGTGGGCGTCTATTTCCAATACAACATGTTTCTCGCGTTCATGATTGCGCCGGTGTTTCAGATCGTGAATATCGGCACGCAGCTGACCGAAGCATTTGCGGGATTGGACCGCACCAACGAGATCATGTCGGAGTTGGAAGAAAACCAGACGCCTGGTCGGGCGAACAAAATGCCGCCGATTGAAGGCAATGTCCGGTTCGACGATGTGGAGTTTGCCTATACGCCGGAGAAGACGGTTCTGCACGGAATCAGCTTTGATGCGCGGCCGGGGACGGTGACGGCGCTCGTGGGTTCGTCGGGATCGGGCAAGTCAACCATCATCAGCCTGGTGTGCGCGTTTCATACGCCGACCAAAGGCGCGGTGCTGGTGGACAATATCGACCTGGCCACGGTTGACCTCAACTCGTTTCGCTCGCAGTTGGGTGTAGTGCTGCAGGACTCGTTCCTGTTTGACGGCACGATTCGAGAGAACATCATGTTCTCAAGGCCTGAAGCGACGGAAGAACAGTTTCTGTTTGCCTGCCGGACGGCAAGAGTGGACGAGTTTGCCGAGCGCTTTCCGGAGGCCTACGACACAATTGTGGGCGAACGCGGCGTGAAGCTCTCCGGCGGGCAGCGGCAGCGGCTGTCGATCGCGCGTGCACTGCTGGCCGAGCCGCGGATTCTCATTCTGGACGAAGCGACGAGTTCGCTCGATTCAGAATCGGAAGCGATGATCCAGGCTGGACTGAACCAGCTCATGCAGGGCCGGACGACCTTTGTCATTGCGCACAGGCTTTCGACGATCCGGCGCGCCGACCAGATCCTGGTGGTGGAGGGCGGCCTGATCCTGGAACGGGGAAATCACGCGGAACTGTTCGCGATGAAGGGCCGCTACTACGACCTCTATATGCGCCAGCATGGACTTGAGGCAAACCTGTTCCTGGCTCCGGGCGAGGGCGACATCATTCCGGAATAAGCGCGACGATCGTCGAAGACAGACGCAACCAATTGAAACAAAAAGGGTAGAGCTGCGGTCTGAGGTTGGGTCCGCAGGGGGAGCAGCGCGTATCACGTCTTGACACGGGTCCCATATCTTGAGAAGCTAGAGACAAAGCCAAAGAACGATACGGAGGACCACTATGCGAGACGCCGCCCCGCAAGGAACCTACAAAGTCCAAGCACTCGACCGGGCATTTGCGGTTTTGGACCTGCTGGGCGAGAGCGAGACGCCGCTTGGGCTGGCGCAGGTCGCTGCGTCGCTGCAGTTGCACAAGAGCACGGCCCACCGTTTTTTGATGGTGCTGGAACGCCACCGCATGGTGGAACGGACAACGACCGGAAAGTTCCGTCTGGGGTTGCGGCTGTTCGATTTTGGCAACCGCGCGATTGAGCAGTACGATTTGCGCGATCGGGCGCAACCGCATTTGCGCAGGCTGGTGGGCGAGACCGAAGAGACCGCGCACCTGGCCGTGCTTGAGGCGTCGAGGGTGATTTACATCGACAAAATCGAGCCGGCGCGCTCGGTGCGGATGATTACGCGCATCGGCGCCAGCAACCCGGTGCACTGCACGTCCGTGGGCAAGGCGATTCTGGCGTTTCTGCCGGAGGAGCGTGCCGCCGAAGTGGTCAAGCGGCTGAGGTTTGAACGGTTCACTAACCGGACGATTCAAACGGCGGAAGCTTTGAAGACAGAGATGGAAAAGACTCGTCGGCGCGGCTACGCGGTGGACGACGAGGAGTTTGAAGAGGGGCTGCGCTGCATTGCTGTGCCTCTCTTGGACGCGCAACGCCAGCCTGTGGCGGCGGTGAGTATCTCGGGGCCATCGTTTCGCGTGACCGCGCAGAAGCTGCCTTCGATTGCCAATCATCTGCTGCAGTGCGTGCGCGGCATCTCCGTGGATATGGGGTACATCACATCAGGGCGTGCGAATCGCGCGGCGTGGTCAGCATAAGAATCGACAATAGCCGCTACTGAACCCAGTTCGGTCCGATAAGGGCTTTGAGCGTTTCAGGCGTCGCCCACGGTGCGGTGCCCGCAAAACGGCTGACCCATCCGGCTCCCTCGCCGATGCGCACACGATCCGGAGTGAATTCAGGCGAGAGGGCATTGGCCATGAGCGCATACTGCGCACCCTTGTGCAGACGGAGCGCTTTCCAGCATCCGCCAGGCACGGCGACGACCGGGCGCTGGCCGGCGGTGACGTCGTGGCCGAGGGTGACGACCTCCGCGTGTCCATCCGGGTGAAAGATGTAGTAGTCGACGGGGCCGCCTTCAATAAGGATATGGGTATCGTCGGAGGCAAGCCAGTGAAGGTAATTGATGGGCTTGTCGCGCGTGAGCATGTAGTAGACCTGGCTCTGCACGGCAAGGCGCCGGCCTTCGATGGATACGGTTTGCGCCGAGCCGCCAATCAGGCCGAGATATCCGGATTCTTTGGGCAGTGGCGACATGTGGAGTGCGCGGATGAGCTCCTGCTGGCGTGCGAGGATGCCTTCGGGCGCAGTCGCGGCCATGCTTCCAAGAGCCATGACGCCAAGCAGAACGAATTGGAATCGCCTCATGCCTCTGAGATTACAACCGCAGCTACGACGCAGACGGTTGAAATCTTAAGAGATGGAAAAGCTCACCGTGGATGCGATGCGACGGTGAAAAACGGATGAAGGTGTGCTTGGGCTCGTTGGACAAAAGCCGTCGAGTTTCTGATACACTCAATGATGTTGCAAGGGCAGGAAAGTGCCGGGGTTGTGACAGCTCCGGTGGCAGGGTGAAGGGCAGAATTCCGGACGCAAGTGGCCGGAACCTGAAGGTTGGAGCGCCCGCTCCACCGCGAGCCTTTCAAATACCAGCAACTTGCTTTTGGGGACGTAGCTCAGTTGGTTAGAGCGCTGCCCTGTCACGGCAGAGGTCGCGGGTTCGAGCCCCGTCGTCCCCGCCAGATTCAAAAGGGCTTAAGCCCCATCTGGCATGTGACACGAAGGTCCAATAAGGGTCCATTAAGAAAATACACCTTCTTGAGACCGATGGGAAATTAGTGTTCGAGAAATGGAAAAGCTCCAGATGACTGGAGCTTTTTCTTTGGTGCCTGCATAGAGGCGGCAAGAGAAGAACTGGCGGGAGGGATCACCAAGAGTGATCATGATGCCGCGAAGATTATCTTCGAGGAAATGTGCACTGCCAACTTGCCACGCACGCGGAAAGCCGAAACCATTCACTATCTGGCGATGGCATCTGTTTTGTACGCGCAGACTGTTTTGCGTCTTGATAGGGGCGCTCAGTCAGGTGTGAGTGCATGCACTTGGACTCCAAGTGCAAACCACGGCAGCGGCATCGATCTTGAGCAGGCTCGCGGAGAACCGGAAGATCATGTGCCGTGCAATTGAATCATTCCGCCGAAGACATTCCTTTGCGTTGCCGACGGACAGGGCAATTACTTGAGATGAGGGAACATTACCGACAATAATCCGCGGCGTCGTGTCATGGCGGTCCTGTCGCGTTTGATTCGACCGCCCTTGACCCGGGTGCGAAAGCTCCTGGACAAATCGGCCTGAGCCCTACCCTCTAAGCCTTGTCACAAAAGGGAACTGAGAACGCACTTGCCCATTGCAACGAGACACACGGCCGGATCGGTGGATCCCTCGGCGTCTCAGAAAGCAAAACTGTCACGGGCCAGTTCGCAATTTCCGCGAAGGCCTCATTGCATTCAGGAACATTTGCAAGCAGATTCGACGACACGGGAAATCATGGCTCATGTCGGAAGCATGGAAACCCAAGTAATTGGATTTCCATCTTACTGCGCAATTAATTGCACACATCTCAAATGTGAAATGGGCAAGCCTCGCATTATCAGAGCGTTCGGAATGGCCCTTCACGTGTTAGTAGCAGACTAGTTTCTACTGGGGTTTCCACAGACTGGGGTAATACAACTGGGGTCACAACACTGACTGTCACTCTATCTTCCTGACCGAACCATTCGGGAAGAAGAGATGCAGATAATTCCTTTCGCACTGAGTGCGTTTGTTGCTGAGAGTTCGCTGCGCAGCCACGCCGGCGTTTGCCGACGCTTTTTTTGACAGCCTTCTCATTACGTACAACGACATCGTTTGCAAGTTCCCGCAGTTGGGTAGGTGGCAGAGGCCTCTCAAAAGGAGGTGTCTCTTGGCATCGCTCAAGGGCTTTTGCGCCAAATTTGGCTCCTGACATCGGAGCATTCTCGTGAATAAGTACTAGACGCTTCAAGGCATTCACCCCATAAGTAAAAGTGGTTACCCCGTAGGAGTAATCGGCCAAGTAAGCATTACTGATCTCAATAAGCGATACAGGCTCCCCCCCTGCAGGTTCGCTGAATTCATCGACGCCCGACCAGGTCCTTGACCTGGAGGGCTTATTGGACGTTTGGGAGGCGGTTTGAAAATGACCACGAATCGTGCAGCAAGACTGGTGATGATTTTCAGTCTATTTGTCCTTGGTTTGATTCTCCCACGGGCTGAGAGCCAGTCTCCACTTTCGTTCAACTGGTCCTCGGCGGGGCAAATGACCCAGGCCCGCTCGGGCGCGGCTGCGGTTCTGCTTTCCAACGGTAGCGTGTTGATTACCGGCGGAACCGACAGCAGCGGAATTCCCTTGGCCGCGACTGAAATATACAACCCTGCGACCGGAGCCTTCACGGCTGCTCCCGCGATGAATGTCCCCAGGGCAAATCATGCTGCCATTGTCCTGAAAACCGGTGACGTTCTCGTAACGGGCGGTTTGACCACGGGTGGAGGCTACAGCGATTCGGCGGAGACTTACAGTGTCAGCAGTCAGCAATGGACGGTTCTGCAGTCGTCAATCGGCACTGGTCTTGCATACCATGCCATGGCCCAGCTGGCTGACGGCAACGTCCTGATCGCCGGCGGCACCAGCACGACCAAAGTGGTCGGCTCAATCGTTCTCTACAACCTGACCAATAAGACTTTCACGCCCATTGCCACGATGCTGACACCGCGCACCAACGCCGTAGCAGCTGCCACGCCGGATGGTCGAGTTCTTATTGCGGGCGGCACCGACATCAACGGCGCAGTACTGGCTTCTACTGAAATCGTTGTATACAATACGAGCACGCTCACCGGAACCGTGTCAGCCGGTCCTACCATGACGTCTCCCCGCGTGGGAGCTACGGCAACCACCACCTATGACGGAGTCGCCGTAATTGGCGGTAACAACGGACAAAATGATCTTGGAACGGCTGAGATCTTCAGCCAATGGACCAATACCTTCAAGGCGGTGAGTGGCGGCACACCGCGCAGCCAGCACTTTGCTGCGCTGTTGCCCAACAATGGCGGCATTCTGGTCATGGGCGGTACAGGTGGAGCTGCGGTGGACTTGCTGCAGCCATGGGCGAACAAAAAGGCTGGAGCCTTTATTGCGACTTCCGCTGCGCCCGTCAATCAGAATGGGGGCTTTGGCTCTCCGTCCAGTCTGGGTTCGCTGCTTGCTGGCGGCGGCATGGGCAATTTTGCCAGCGCGGCCGAAGTCTATTTGTTCCCGACAGTCTCGACCGACAAGTCTGACTATGCGCCCGGCACGCCGGTAAAGATGACTGGCACTGGCTTTCAGCCATTTGAGACGGTCGATCTTCATTTACACGAGTGGGTCAACCAGTCCACTGAAGACGATCCGGATGCTTCGGTCACCGCTGATGCCCTTGGCAATTTCAGTTATAGCGGATATGCACCAAACACCAAGGACCTGGGCGCAAGATACCATCTGACGGCCGTCGGCCTTAGCTCCGGCTACCAGGCCCAGACGATCTTTACGGATGGCATTACTTTCATATCGATCACAAGCCCTCCTCTCGATCAGTCAACCACCACCTGCGGCGCAATAACTTTGCAGGTATACCAAACTGGTGGATCCTACGGAACGATCTATCTTTATGACAACAATGGGGGTACGAGCACTGGCACGTTTTACTCAGACTCTGGCTGTACAAGCGCCATCACGACCATACCAGGACAATCGACCGTCAACCTTTGGTACAAAAACGCCACGGCGGGCACCTATACACTCTACGCGGACGCCTCGTCCGAGGCTCCCCTTCTTTACTGCACGATATTAGGTGGTGATATTTGCGGCACAGGGCCTGCGTTTATTTACGGAGCCCCGTCGCAACTTTCATTCTCGACGCAACCAAACGGTGGCGCTCCAGGCGCGGTGTGGACGCAGCAACCGGTCGTGCTTGTCCAGGATAGTCACGGTAGCACGGTGACAGGCGGTACGGGCGGTTCGGCGCCAATCACATTGGCGATCTCAACGAATCCGGGCGGCGGCACGCTGAGCTGCACGTCAAATCCTCTGAGTGCATCCTCCGGCGTAGCCTCGTTTTCGGGCTGTTCCATTAATGCAGCCGCCGGCACCTGCTATTACCTGACCGCGTCGACGACCGTGTCAGGTGTTTCGAACGCTACCAGCGGTTGTTTCTATATCTCTACTGCGGCGGACCCAGGCCAGTCGAAGGTGAGTGCGAGCCCGACCCCGGTTTCGGACACAGGCGTGGTGCAGAACCCGTGCACGACGTCGTGTTCGGTGGTCACGGTAATCCTGAAGGATTCAGCCGGCAATGCAGTGGCCGGCAAGGCGGTAACGCTGACACAGGGCACCGGAAGTTCAACGATCGGGGCTGCCAGCGGTGTCTCGGGTTCAAATGGCACTCCCGGTTCAGTGACCTTTACCGTGACTGACACAAAAGCCGAGACGGTGACCTACACCGCTACCGACACCACCGACGGTAAAACGGTCACGCAAACTACCCAAGTGCAGTTCACGCTCGGCGCGGTCAACCCCAACAGGTCGACGGTGACTGCGGCCCCCACCTCGGTTCCGGACGACGGAGCGACAGCGTCGACGATCACGGTGACCCTGTTGGATGGAACCAGCAATCCTGTGCCTACCAAGACGGTAACGCTGACAGCGACCGGCTGCAGCCCCACCGCCAACTGCACGGCTCATCCCGGCGTCGGCAGTTCGGCCATCACAACGCTCATCGGGACAACGAATTCCCTTGGCCAAGCCACCTTTACGGTCACTGACACGGTCGCACAGACGGTGACCTACACGGCAAAGGATACCACCGACACCGTTACAGTCAGCCAGACTGCCCCGGTGACCTTCACGGCCACGACGAGCTGCACGGCGACCAACCTGTGCGCACCCACGTTTGTTTGGACCCCGACACCTACGAGTCCGCAGCAAGACTTCGCCACGTTCCCGGTAACAGCGTCGGCCGCGAGCAGCGTCCCGCCGGACACCGTCACTCCCACCTACAACGCCACCGGTGGATGCTCGATTGCCGGTACCACCGTGACGATGAATAGCGGCACGCAGGCCTGCGTGGTAACGGCCCACATCGTGGCTTCAGGAAGCCCAAATTATTACGCCGCCGACACGATTTCCGCCACGGTAAATGCCACCCCGGCCACGGTCACGGCAACGGCGGGCAGCCTCACCGGCACTTACACCGGGTTGGCGCAGACGCCTGGGGCCTGTACCGTTTCACCCGTATGGACGGGTGGCCCGACCTGCACGGACAGTCCGACTTCGGTGGGACCACCCGTAGGCTCGGGTACGGTAACGCCAGTGGTGAGCGGCGGCGGGGCGAACTTCACCGTCACTCCGGCCAACGGCTCGTGGAGTATTGGGAAGGCATCTACGACGACGACAATAACCTGCAACCCGACGACCGTTGTCTACAACGGCGGGCCGTGGGCGCCGTGCACGGCTTCGGTGACGGGCGTGAACGGACTGAACCAGGGGCTGACAGTGGTCTACACGCCCAGCAACGTCGTTGCGGGCACGGTGACGGCCACTGCCACCTACGCTGGCGATTCGAATGATACGGGGAGCAGTGCCTCGACAACTTTCACCATCACGCAGGCGGTAGCCTCGGTGACTCTGAGCAACACGGCGCAGCAATACACGGGTTCGCCATTGCAGGTGGGAGTATCAACCACGCCGCCAGGTCTGGCCACGACGGTGACCTACAACGGGTCCACCACGGTGCCGAGCGCGGTGGGTGTTTACCCAGTGGTGGCAACCATTGTGGATCCGAACTTCGTGGGGTCGGCAAGCGGGAATTTTACGATCTATACTGGGGTCGCGCAACTCTCGCTCGGTCTACGCAGCGGCGAGACGAATAACGGCCCGTACGGGTCGATGCTGAATTTCGATCTGACCCTGGACGCAACGTCCTGTGCTGCGGGCGGGACTGTGCAGTTCTATGTGACCCCTCCAGGCGGTTCGGTCACGGCGATGGGACCGCTGCAATCACTGCCTTCAACGCCGCCCGGCAATTCGTGTATTGTGACCCTCTCAACGGCTACGCTCATTCCTGGCTCGAACGCTATCTATGCGGTCTACTCCGGAGCTGGCAGCGTGGGCGGCGGCACCTCCAACACCGTGACGCAACAGGTGAATGAGGTCGGCACGCAGGTCACGCTGTCGGGTCCGTTATCCATAAACGCGGGCGCGCAGGCAACCTTCACGGCGACAGTGACGACTCCTGGGGTGTCAATTGATCCCACTGCGCAGGACCCCGCGGGTACGGTAACGTTCTATGTGGACGGCACGCAGGCATCATCGTTGGTATCGCTGGTCTGCACGGGCTCGGGCAGCTCGCTGTCGTGCACGGCTGCCTTTTCCACTTCGTCTCTGTCGGCGACAGCGCCTGGATCGCCGCACCTCATCACGGCTACCTACACACCTCCTGCCAGCAGCGACCCCGACTTTGCCGGGAGCAGCACGGCACTCCCCGTCGATGTAACGGTGAACCTGATTACTCCAACGATTAACTGGGGGACTGGTGGGACTCTTCCGTCCATTGTCTATGGGACGGCGCTGACTGCTGCGGCGCAGTTGAATGCCACGGCGACGGATACGACCGTCATCCCCAACATCCCGGTGACCGGCACATACACCTACAGCTCACCGGTGGGTACGGTGCTTGGGTTCGGAACGCAGAACCTGAGCGTGACCTTCACGCCTTCGGATCCGGCGATCTATAACTCGGCTTCGGACGAGGTGACGATAACGGTGACGGCAGCCACGCCGACGCTTACGCTGACGTGCCCGGAGGTGCCATATGACGGCAATTCGCACGGCTGCACGTTCACAGCGATAGGTGTTGACGGAGTTACACCTGTCGCAGGCACACCGACTATCACTCCGGGGAATGAGACAGATTTTGGCAGCTACCCGGAGTCGGTCACCTTCGTCAGCGCGGACCCCGACTACCAGAACGGCACGGCGACGGCGACGCTTAAGATCGATGTGGCGCAGGTAACGGCGACGGCGGGCGGCTACACAGGCGTCTATGACGGTTTGAGCCATGCTACGGCTCCGCTCTGCGCGGTGACGGGCACCGGGTACACAGGCGGCGTCACCTGCACCAACAGCTATGTCACGGTGGGACCCGGGGTCACAACCGGGCCGCCGGTAACGGTAACGCCAGTGGTGAGCGG
>PLST01000555.1:11784-16234 GCA_003164255.1 Acidobacteriaceae bacterium
CGACGAGCCCGGTGGGAACGTATCCGATCAACTGCGCGACAGGGTCGACGCTGTCGTCATCCAACTACAGCTTCCAGTACGTGGCCGGAACGTTGACTGTGACGGCAACGGCGCCGACGCTCTCGCTGACATGCACTGAGGTGCCATATGATGGCAATCTGCACTCCTGCGTGGGCACAGCGTTGGGCGTAGACGGAAAGACGACGGTCGCAGGCACGTGGGTCTATTCTCCGCCGAGTGAGACGAATGCGGGTAGCTACCCGACGACGGGCACATTCTCCAGCGGGGATACCAACTATCAAGGTGGCAGCACGGGCCCGGTGACGCTGATCATCGACAAGGTGATCGCGACGGTGACGGCAGGCAGCCTCAACAGTTTCTACAATACTTTTCCCCAATCTCCATCGCCCTGCACGGTGGCGGGCACCGGTTTCACTGGTACCCTCACCTGCACCAACAACCCGGCCTCGGTTGGACCCGGGGTAGGTGGGCCGACTGCGGTAGTGCCAGTGGTGAGCGGCGGATCGAATTACACATACACCACGGTCAATGGCACCTGGCAAATTAAGCCGACAACCGTGACGCCGCAGATATCCAACCTGTTTCAGATCTACACGGGCTCGCCGCTGCCGGTGGGCGTAACGACGAACCCACTGGTCGCGAGCGTGACGGTGACCTACACCGGAACCCTCGGCACTACATATACGACGAGCACGACGCCGCCGAGCGCGGTAGGCTATTACACGGTGACCGCAACCGTTGTGGACCCGAACTACATTGGGTCGGCGACGGGGACGCTGGACATCATCCCGTACTCGGCCACGCTAACGCTGTCGGTTGGCAGCGGCAACACGACTACTTACTCATATGGGACGATGATTTACTTGTATCTCTCGGGGCTGAGCGAGACGCCGTGTCCCACAGGGAATGTGCAGTACTATTTAGGACCACAAGGCGGCACGGCGAACCCGCAACCGCTGATCACGCTGAACGGCAGTTCGTGCACGAGCCCCGTGACCTTCTCGACGGCGACGCTCGTACCGGGCGCGTATCAAGCCTACGCGGTGTACGGCGGCGATTCCAACTATAGCGGCAAGACCTCCAACACGGTCGACTTCACGGTGACGGCGGACGGCACGGCGGTGAATCTGGCGGCCCAGAATACGACCGTGAATGTGGGACTTCCATTCGTCCTGACGGCGACGGTGGTTCCGTCGTCGCCGCCCGATACCACCGACGGGGCGACGGGTCCCATAGGGACAGTGACTTTCTACGATAATGGCAGCAACGTGCTTGGCACCAGCCCTGTCAGTCTGACGAGCAACGGCTATCAGGCTGTCCTGACAACTGCAAATCTGCCGGCGGGATCGTACAACATCTCAGCCACCTATACGAGCACCGACGGCGAGTACACGGGTAGCAGCTCGACAGTGGTGTTCACTGTTGCGGTGGACAAGATTGCGCCTACAATCGCCTGGGCGCAGCCGGCGAACATCGTCTATGGGACGGCTCTGACCCAGACGCCAACGGCCGGAGCGCAGTTGAATGCCACGGCGACGGATACGACCGTCGTCCCCAACATCCCGGTGGCCGGTACATTCACCTACACCCCGGTGGCCGGTACAGTGCTTGCAGTAGGAACGACGAACCTTTCAGTGAACTTCGCGCCGACTGATACGGCGACCTACTTGACGCCGGCATCTCCGGCAGCCACGGTGACGATCACGGTGTTGCAGGCGGCGCCGTCGCTGTCGTTGTCATGTCCGGCAACGCTCTATAACAGCACTCCGCAACAAACCTGCGTGGGTACTGCGTTGGGCGTAGACGGAGTGACGAAAGTCAGCGGCCTTTGGACTTTCAGTCCGACGACCGAGACGGACGCGAACAGCTACACGATAACGGGCACGTTCGCCAGCTCGGACCCAAATTATAAGGGCGGCACAGCGCAAGGAACGATGAAGATCAATCCTGCTGTGGTAACAATAACGGCGGGCAGCTACAACGCCCCCTATGACACATTGACGCACGCGCCATCAGCCTGCGTGGTATCAGGAACCGGGTACACTGCTGGTCTGACCTGCAGCAACACTCCCACCTCGTTCGGACCTGGGGTCGGCACGGGGAATGTAACGCCTAACCCAACGGCGATCGTCGGCACGCTGACGGATTACGCCATCACCCCGGCCAATGGCACCTGGACTATTTCGAAGGCGACGCCGACGGTGACGACCTTGCCGATACCCACCGCCCTCACCTTCGGCCAGCCTCTGTCCTTGTCGACGCTGAACGGCGGCGCAGCTTCCCTTGGCGCCACTAACGTTCCCGGCGGGTTCGCCTGGACCACTCCAGGGACAGTACCCCCATTGGGTACGTCTTTGCAGAGCGTGACATTCACGCCCGGTGATACGGGCGACTACAACAACGTGATCTTTAATGTCACGGTTACGGTGAACAAGGCGACACCGACAGTGACTTTGCCGACAGCCGGTCCCCTCACGTACGGTCAGACTCTGGCCTCGTCGGCGCTGACGGGCGGTTCGCACTCCGTTGCCGGTTCGTTCGGCTGGACCACACCGGGGACAATTCCCCCTGTGGGTTCGGATTCGGAGAGCGTGACCTTCACGCCCACGAATACAACCGACTACAACTCGGTGATCGTTTTTGTCACGGTTACGGTGAGCAAGGCAACACCGGTGGTGACGACTTTGCCGACAGCCAGCCCCCTCACCTACGGGCAGGCTCTGTCCTTGTCGACGCTGACGGGCGGCGCAGCTTCCGTTGGCGCCACTAACGTTGCCGGCACGTTCGCATGGACCGCGCCGGGGACAGTTCCTCCGGTGGGTTCGGATTCGGAGAGCGTGACCTTCACGCCCAGCCTTCCGGGCGACTACAACCCGGTGACCATTTCTGTCACGGTTACGGTGGGCAAGGCAACACCGACGGTGACGACCTTGCCGACACCGAGCGCCCTCACCTTCGGCCAGGCTCTGTCCTCGTCGACGCTGACGGGCGGCGTAGGTTCCGTTCCCGGCGGGTTCGCCTGGACCACGCCAGGGACAGTTCCCCCATTGGGTACGTCTTCGCAGAGCGTGACCTTTACGCCCAACAATACGACCGACTACAACACGGTGACAGTTAATGTCACGGTTACGGTGGGCAAGGCAACACCGACGGTATCGGTGTGGCCAACGGCCAGCGCCATTTACATCGGCCAGACTTTGGCCTCATCGACACTAACTGGCGGAACGCCTTCTGTTCCCGGCACGTTCACTTGGACCTCGCCAACAACAGCTCCGCCTCTGGGTGCGACAGCTGAGAGCGTGACCTTCACGCCCAACGATGCAACCGACTACAACACGGTAACCGGTACTGTCACGGTGACGGTGAACGCAAAGGTGACACCGACAGTGACGGTCTTGCCAACACCCACGGCCATTACTTACGGGCAGACACTGGCTTCGTCGACGCTGAACGGCGGCACGGCTTCCGTTGCCGGCGCGTTCACGTGGACGACGCCAACCACCGCTCCCGGTGCAGGTACACCGACTGAGAGCGTGACCTTCACGCCCAGCAACACCACCGAATACAACACGGTGACGGCTACTGTGACGATCACCGTCAACAAGGCGACGCCGACGGTATCCCTGTGGCCAACGGCCAGCGCCATCTACATCGGCCAGACTTTGGCCTCATCGACACTGACCGGCGGAACGCCTTCTGTTCCCGGCACGTTCACTTGGACCTCGCCAACAACAGCTCCGCCTCTGGGTGCGACAGCTGAGGGCGTAACCTTCACGCCCAACGATGCAGCCGACTACAACACGGTAACCGGTACTGTCACGGTGACGGTGAACGCAAAGGTGACACCGACAGTGACGGTCTTGCCAACACCCACGGCCATTACTTACGGCCAGACACTGGCTTCGTCGACGCTGAACGGCGGCACGGCTTCCGTTGCCGGCGCGTTCACGTGGACGACGCCAACCACCGCTCCCGGTGCAGGTACACCGACTGAGAGCGTGACCTTCACGCCCAGCAATACCACCGACTACAACACGGTAACGGGTACTGTCACGATCACCGTCAACAAGGCAACGCCGACGGTATCGGTGTGGCCGACAGCCGGCGCCATCACCACTGGCCAGGCTCTGTCCTCGTCCACGCTGACCGGCGGCACAGCTTCCGTTGCCGGAACCTTCACCTGGAGCGCGCCCGCCACAGTTCCACCTCTGGGTTCAACCGCGGAGAGCGTGACCTTCACGCCCAACGATGCAGCCGACTACAACACGGTAACCGGTACGGTCACGGTGACGGTGAACGGCAAGACGACCCCGACAGTATCGGCATGGCCGACAGCCAGCGCCCTCACCTACGGCCAGACCCTGTCCTCGTCGACGCTGAATGGCGGCACGGCTTCCGTTGCCGGATCCTTCAGCTGGACGACGCCAAC
>PLST01000282.1:0-1895 GCA_003164255.1 Acidobacteriaceae bacterium
CCGGGACCGATGATGGTCCAGGCGTCGAAACGGGGGGAGGGACCGGGGCGCTGTGCGGCGGCAACGAGCGTTAGTGATGCAAACGCAAGCAGGGAAAGAGATTGCAGGTGGGATTTGCGGCTGGGAGGAAAACGGGTCATGATCGGAGATAGCTCGACAGAATTATAGGCTCTGGGTGAGAGCGAGAGTTTTTACTGGATTTTATTCGGTTTTTGTTCGCCTCTTTGAGCCTGGATGGGCTATGCTGGCTTCGCACCAGGGAGGTGCCTGAATGGACTTTCAAAAAGACTTACTGGCTGAATTCGATCGCGAAACAGCCAAGACGCGGAAGATGCTGGAGGCGATACCGGAAGACGTGGATTTCGGATACAAGCCGCACCCGAAATCCATGGCCCTTGGCCGCCTGGCCGGGCATCTGACCGACTTTGCCGGAGACTGGGCGCTCCACACCGTCACCAAGGACAAACTGGAGTTCGCGGCTGACCACAAATGGGAAGCGTACGCGCCTAAAAGCAAAGCGGAGCTTCTGGCGCGGTTTGATCAGCAGTTGCCCACCGTTCGGGCTGAGCTGGCGGCCTTGCCCCTGGAGAAATGGGACCAGCAATGGCAGTTCATCTTTGGCGGGCACGCATGGATCGATCAGCCGCGGCACGAAGTCTTTCGCGAGTCAGTGCTGAATCACATGGTTCACCACAGGGCGCAGCTGGGCGTATATCTGCGGCTTCTAGGCAAGCCCATTCCGGGAACGTTTGGACCTTCCGCCGACGAGATGTAGGACTGAACGGTGTGGATGGTTCGTTCCCGGTTGTGGGAGCCGGGCCGCCTTCAGTTTTCGGTTGGTTTCATCCGGTCCCTGGTCCCTCCGCCGCGGCGGACGAGGGACCAGGGGCACCCGCTCGGTTCCTCTGCGCGCAGCAGTGCCCGAGCGCAGCAGTGCTGCCCACGCATGATCTGCTCCTTTTAATCAGCGGCCAATGAAAGTGAGTTATCCATGAAAGACCTGGATCAAAGAGACAAATCCGTCAGCGCATTCAACTCTCGAGCGAAACTTACGTCCCTCGTCGGAGGCCAACAATGAGCCGCCTCGACAAATGGTTGGCTAACGGCCTCATGATCTCCGATGGCGCGTGGGGAACGCAGTTGCAGCTGCGCGGCCTCGCCTCCGGCACCACGCCCGACACCTGGAACCTTGCCCACGCCGATCAGGTTGAAGCTGTAGCTCGCGCTTACGTTGAAGCCGGCAGCCAGGTCATCCTCACAAACACCTTCCGCGCCAATGCCGTCGCCATGCATAGTTCCACGGTGGCCGAGCTCGACGACCTCAATCGTGCCGGCGTAGAAATCTCAAAACGCGCAGCAGGCAAGCGCGCTCTTGTCTTCGCTTCCATCGGCCCCACGGGAAAAATCCTCATGTCCGGCGAAGTTGCTCCCGCCCAGGTCAGTGCCGCCTTTGCCGCGCAGGCTCAATCGCTGGCAGCGGCGGGAGCGGATGCCTTGCTCATCGAGACCATGAGCGAAATCGACGAGGCCCGCCTCGCCGTTGATGCGGCATTGCCCACCGGACTGCCCGTCCTTGTCTCCTTCGCCTTCGACTCCGGCAAAAACAAGGACCGCACCATGATGGGCGCCACGCCCGAGACCGTTGCTGCGGCGATGGCCGAGGCCGGGGCAGACGCTGTGGGCGCAAACTGCGGTGTTGGCGTTGAACTTTCCGTTCCCATCTGCAGCCGGCTTCACGCGGCTTGCAGCCTGCCCATCTGGATCAAGCCCAATGCGGGCCTGCCCACCATTCAGGAGGGCGCCATTCATTACGCCACGTCTGCCGAGTACTTTGCTTCGCATTTCGCGGCACTCGCTGCGGCAGGAGCGTCCTTCGTCGGCAGTTGTTGCGGATC
>PLST01000282.1:1967-4480 GCA_003164255.1 Acidobacteriaceae bacterium
AGCGTAATCAGCTTTGCCTGCGCGCCCACTTTGCCTGCATGATCCAGCTTGATGGTCAACGGCTCCGCATTCGAAGTTCCGTTCACGATCTTCACAATCAGCTTGCGATTCTTCTCGTCCCGCGTCACCACCGAATAGATCCGCGGGCCGCTATTGGTCAGTGTGCTCTCCACCACTTCAGTGCCCACGTGGCCTGCAAACAGCACCTGTACCCAGTAGCTCGGCGAGCCGTAACTCGTCAGCGCGTTGTAGCCGATCAGGTCCGGCGCCCACTGCATGCCGCCTGCATTCACGTTTACAAACAGCGGCGCATAGCTCGACATGACGACAAGGTCGCTGTTGCGTTCCAGGCCCGTCAGCCACGCCGCATCTGAAAGTGCCGCCTGCAGATTCGGCGTAGGATCGCCCTCGCGCGTGGCCCATTCGCCCACAAAGATCTTCGGCCCTGAGCGATCGTAGTTGTCATAGTGCGCCGCATCTGAGAATGCCTTCTCGGCCGACATATAAAAGTGCTCATCGAGCAAGTCCGGCTTCACGCTCTTGATCGGTGCAGTCGCGATGATTTGCAAATTTTGATACTTCGCCTTGATCGCCCGATAGAACTGCGCGTAGCGGCCGTCGTATGAGCCCGAGCGATCGAACTCGTCCTCGTTGCCGACTTCGATGTAATGCAGCGGGAAGGGAGCCTTGTGCCCGTTTTTGACGCGCTCTGCGCCCCATTTCGTGTCGGCGCCACCGGTTACATATTCAATCTCATCCAGCGCATCCTGCACGTACGGCTCAAGCGCCGGTCCGGGGTCCACATGCTCTTGCGCCAGCGAGTAGCCGGCATACACAGCGAGCACGGGCTCCATCTTCAAATCCTCACACCACTCGAGGAATTCGAGCAGCCCCATGCCGTCGGACGAGCGATAGCGCCAGGGGCTCGGGTGCGTCGGTCGGTCAACCCACCATCCAAGCGTCTTCTTCCAGTCAAACCGGTCCGCAATGTGGTCGCCTTCAAGATAGTTTCCGCCGGGCAGGCGCAGAAACGTCGGATGCATTGCGGCGAGCTTTTCCATCAGGTCAATCCGGTTTCCCTCTGACCGGCCCTTGTACGTAGGAGGAAAGAGCGAAACCATGTCAAGCCAAATCGTCGCCGGCTTCGCAATCGTCAGGACCAGGTGATTGTTGCTGGTTACGGAAACGTTGGCGGTCTTGAGCTTGAAGGAATGCATGCCCCACGCTCCCGTCAATCCAGCCACGGTTGTCTTCGCTGCGACCTCGCCGGTCTGATCGTTGACCAGGCTCACCGTCACCGCAACACCGTCACCGTCGGTCTTCGCATAGAAGACACCGCTGTAGGTCGAATTCGGCCGCACTGGGATTCCCCACCAGCCGTCGTTCTCAATTCCGGCAGGTGCCGCTTCGCTCGCCGTCACCACGTTCAACTTGATGCTGCGCGGCTGAGCAGTGCTTGGGCCTGTCGTCTCGTCCAGCGATACGTGCACCTCAGAATTGCCCCTCGCCACCATCGGCCAGTGCGACAACGAGCCCCATTCGCGGCCTACTGCGCGATCGCGCACCAGCTCGCCGTAGATCCCGCCGTCGTACGAGTAGTTGATCTCTTCGGTCATCAACCCGTACAGCATCTTGCTGACTTTGGCCGTGGGGTGGTTCACATCAATCGTGAGTGTGGGCTTTTGCGCGGCCAGCCCTACCGGCAACACAAGCGCAACAAGAATTGCGAGCGAGAAATGAGTTTTCTTCATAGCTACGCCATACTAATCTCCAGTCGCCAAGCGTGACAATCTGGACAACGTTTACTCATGCGCCCCGACCTGCGGCTCACAGTCCACCCTGAAAAAGGACGGGCCCCGCGGTAAACGCATCCCCAAGCGTGAGCGATTGACCGAAAACAGCCGATACGCAGCCCAGAGCGCCGGAGCGAGACTGAGAGCTGATANNATCGCGCAGTCCTCCCAGTTCGTCACGGCGTATTCGCCGTCCGGCTGGTTGGCCAGAATCCTGTGGTCGGCAATCGCATCCGCCCGCGACCGCCGCACCTCGCCCTTGAACAACCGCGTAAAGCCAGCCTGCGCATCGAGCACCGCGCCCTGCTCGTTGTTGACGTAGAGAATGTCCAATTGCCCTGCGCGGTGCGCGAACGCCGCGCTCCACTTGCGCAGCAGCCTGCGCAGCACCGGCGCTCCAAAGGGATTGAAGAGAAACACCACCTTAGGCCCAGCCGGCAGCTCGAACTCAACGGCATCCCGGCACATCATCCGCATCGGCGCATTGGCGCGGCCAGCAGCGCGCCACAAAGCCATGTTCCTTCTGCCGATCCGCGCCAGCGTAGGATTCAACTCCACGCCCAGCACGGCGCGAAAAGGGAACTCGGCGGCCAGCAGCATCGCACGCCCCATTCCCGCACCCACGTCCACAAACGTAAACTCGTCGATTGCCGCTGCCGGCTTTAATCGGCGCCAGCGCACAATCATCTCCCGAAACACAGAGGGAGCCACCCCAAAATA
>PLST01000269.1:0-1155 GCA_003164255.1 Acidobacteriaceae bacterium
CGCGGCCTCAAGTTTGCCTACACCGGCCGCAAGCAGAAGAAGCGTCAGTTCCGTTCGCTCTGGATTGTCCGCATCTCCGCCGCCGCCAAGCTCAACGGCACCAGCTACTCGCAGTTCATCAACGGCCTTAAGAAGGCTGGAGTCGAACTCGACCGAAAGATCCTCGCTGACATTGCTGTCCACGATGCCGCCGGCTTTACCAAGCTTGCCGAGCAGGCCAAGTCGGCGCTGGCTGCCACCAAAGCCGCTTAACCGCAATTCCACTGACTGGCGGAAAGAACGGCCCGGAAGCCGAATGGCATCCGGGCCGTTCTGCTTTCACTGGCGCGCATCCGCTGCATGTAATGCTTTATCCTGCTCTTTACGCATGATGAACGATCCAATACCCAATCTGATTGCTTTCGATGCGGTTTCGCTCGACAATGCCTTCGCAGCAGTCGGACAGCAAGCCCGCGAGGACGCGTCTGCCCTCGCCGGCCCTGACGCCGTCGAAGCGTTCCGCCTCAAGTGGCTCGGCCGCAAGCAGGGCCTTCTCAATGAGGTCTCCAGCCGCTGGCTCAAAGCCGCGCCGCCCGATGCCAAAAAAGCAGTCGGCGAGCGCTTCAAGACCCTCAAGGAACTCGTAGAGCGGCTCCTCGATGAATCCTCCGGCGCTGGCCCGAGTGACGCTGCGCTGGCCGCCGAGGCCATCGATATCACCCTGCCAGGTACCCAACGGCTTATCGGCGCAGAACACCCCATCACGCGCACACTCAACGAAATTACAAGTGTCTTCGCTGCGCTGGGTTACTCGGTCGGTGTCGGGCCTGAGGTCGAAACCGATTTCTACAACTTCGAGTCCATGAACTTTCCGCCCGGCCATCCCGCGCGCGACACCCAGGACACGCTCGTCATCGCCAACCAGGAACGTCGCCCCCTGCGCGACCGCCTCCTGCTGCGCACTCACACCTCGCCCGTGCAGATGCGCACCATGGAACTGCAACCGCCGCCGGTGCGCATTGTGATCCCCGGCAAGGTCCATCGCAACGACGCCCAGGACGCGACCCACTCGCCCATCTTCCACCAGGTTGAAGGCCTCTGTGTCGATACAAACATTACGTTCAGCGACTTGAAGGGCACCCTCGACCACGCCATGAAAGCGCTCTTTGGCTCGGC
>PLST01000269.1:1233-6140 GCA_003164255.1 Acidobacteriaceae bacterium
AGCGAAATCGGCAGCTTTTATGCGGGCGATATGCGGTTCTTGAATCAATTCGTTTAGCAGGTTGGCAGCATGAGCAGGACCAGGCATTACCGTGATCTGATCGCGTGGCTGATGGCTATGGAGCTTGCGCGAGCGATTTATGCGCAGACCGAGAATTTTCCGAATTCCGAGACCTTCGGCCTGCGGATGCAATTGCGGCGTTCGGCTGTGAACGTCGCAAGTCGTATCGCTGAAGCGCATGGGCGATTGAACGATGTCGAGATGAGAAAGGGACTCGGAGCAGCGCGGGCAGCCATCAACGAATTGCAAACACAGATCGAACTGGCGGCAAGTCTTGGCTTTTTTCAGGCCGGTTCGAGTGCGGAACTGCTCGATTTTGGCACCCGCGTTGCGAAATTGATCAATGCACTATTGGGCGTGATCGAATCTGAGAGTGAATCCACGCGCGAACCTGCCAACTTGCCACGTGCGTAGCACGCCAACTTGCGAAATGAGAATCCGAAGCGATGAAGATACTGACCAAGTGGCTCCGAGCCTACCTTCCAGAACTCCCGGTAGACGATAGGAAACTCGCAGAAGACCTAACCCTGCGTGGTATCGCTGTCGAAGGCATCTACGATTTGGGCTCAGGTAACGGCTCACTCTACGAAATGGACATCACCACCAACCGCGTCGACGCGATGAACCACTACGGCATTGCGCGCGAGGCTGCAGCAATCTACGGCCTCGCCCAGCATCCCCTTGACTTCCCGCTTCCAAACGCCAAGCCGGGCGGCGAGCCCTTCTCCGTGCGCATCGACGCCGAAGATGCATGCGGCCGTTTTACAGCCCGAGTTTTACGCGGTGTGAAGATCGGCAATTCAAAAGACTGGTTCCCCGGTGCCGAAGTCTCCACCTACTTCACTCTTCTCGAGCAAAAGCAAATCTCCAATGCTGTCGATGCCACCAACTTCGCATGGCTGGCGATGGGCCAGCCCACCCACGCCTTCGACCTCGACAAGATTGAAGGCGGCATCATCGTCCGCCGCGCCCATAAAGGCGAAAAGCTCAAGACGCTCGACGGCGTTGAGCGCACTCTTGATTCTGAGGACCTTGTCGTCGCCGACCATGCCAAAGCTCTCGCCCTCGGTGGCGTCATGGGCGGCTGGGACACCATGATTACCCCGTCCACCACCAACGTCCTTGTCGAAGCGGCATGGTTTGAGCCCATGGTTGTTCGCCGCACGGCACGTCGCCACGGCCTGCACACCGATGCGAGCCACCGGTTCGAGCGGGGGGCCGACTTCAATGCAGCGCCGGTTGCTTCGGCCCTCGTAAGCAGCATTCTCCTCGCCAACGGCGGCCATATCGAGGGTGAACTCGTAGATGTGCGCATCGCAGCCTTTGAATCCCGCACGGCCACCCGCAAACCCATTGCTCTAACCCTCGGCGAAGTTCAGCGCATCCTCGGAAAAACGGTCGACAACGAAGGAATCACCGCTGCGACCGTCGAAGGCGTGCTCAGGGCTCTCGGATGCGGCCTTGCCGCCAGTTCCAACGCTTCATGGCAGGTCACCTTGCCCAGCTGGCGCCTCGACCTCGAGCGTGAGATCGATTTGATTGAAGAAGTGGCGCGCGTCTACGGCTACAACGGCTTTGCCAATACACTTCCCTCCTTCGGCGAAGGCGTACGTGCGCTGCCATGGGCGGAGAGTGAAACTGCCGTTCGCCGCACCTTTTTGTCGGCCGGATTCCACGAGGCCATCTCCAGCACGTTTTGTTCGGCAGCTGAAGCGCTCCTGACGGCGCCCCAGCCCGGGCTCGCAGTACCGCTCGGCAACCCGCTCAGCGAAGAGGCCGGCATGATGCGGCCTTCAATCGTCCCGGGAATGTTGACCATGATTGCCGGAAACCTGAACCGCGACGTCAGCGACGTGCGTCTCTTCGAACTGGGAACCGTCTTTAGTGGTACCACGGAGAAGGTGGATGAAAAGCCGACCGTCGCCTTTGGCGCCGTAGGCGGTTTCCCTGAACAGGGCGCTCTGCACGCAGGCAGAGCCATCGAGTTTCACGACCTGAAGGGCGCGGTCGAACAGGTGCTGGCGCGCTTCCAAACCCGCACCGTGTACTTTGACCGATTCCCGGCCGAGACCAGCCTTACGCCAGCGTGGCTGCATCCTTACAGGTCGGCCCGGGTGGTCGTCGACGGCGAAACGGCGGGTTGGTTTGGCCAGCTCCATCCTCGCGAAGCGGCGTCCCGCAAAATCAAGGAACCGGTGCTGGCTGGCGAGCTTTATCTCGACCGGCTTTACAAACTACCCCTTCGCAAGCCTGCCGCGCGCGAAATCTCCCGTTTCCAGCCCGTTCGCCGCGACTTTTCGCTCGTCCTCGATACCAAAACCCGGTGGGAGAAGGTCGATCGCGCGCTTGCAGGATTGAAGATTCCCGAGTTGGTCGATTGGCGCGTACGCGAGGTCTTCCGTGACGCCAGGCTGGGCGAGCACGAGTATTCGTTGCTGATGGGCACTACCTTTCAAGCGACCGATCGCACCCTCCGCGACGAAGAATTGCAGAGCTTCCAGGCGCAGGTGGTGGCGGCTGTTGCCAAGGTGGGCGCACGACTGCGAACCTGATTGAGAAATAACGCTCGATCGGCGCTATACTTACTCGGTCACGTACCATCGGTGCGGAGGTTTCCTCATGCCCGAAACATTCTGGGAGCCGGAAGTGTCAGACCAAAATCGCGAATCGCAGCCGCAAAATCCGCTCACTGAAGCCGCTGCCCTCACTGTCAGCGCTGTCGATTTTTCGGCGCTTGAAGAGCGTATTGTCCGCGCCGTCGAAATGGTGAAGCACGAGCGGCAGGCGCGCGTCGAAGCCGAGGAAAAGGCCGCCAAAGCCGAATCCGAATTCCACGAGCAGTTGCCAAAATTGGAGCGGCTGCAGAAGGAAATCAACTCGCTCGTCGCTGAGCGCGACCAGGTTCGGCAGCGCGTTGAGCGCCTGCTGTCCCAGCTTGACGCATTGGAACTCTAGCGTTCTTTTTTTGAAGGGAGGTCCCCATGGCACAACAACCAACAGGCAACCCCACCGAGTACGTCACGGTCGAGATCTACGACCAGACCTATCACCTCTCAGGCCAGAATGCGGATCATATTCGCGAACTGGCGGCCTGCGTTGACGCCAAAATGCGAGCCGTCGCTGCCCAGGGCCGTACTGTGGACTCGCTGCGCGTCGCCGTGCTTGCCGCATTGAATCTGGCCGACGAGTTGGCGCTGAATGCCTCAGCCGATCCCCGCCAGGGCCACGCCCGCGCCGCCAATCTGCGCGGCCTCCTCGATGAAGTGCTCGACGTCGAACGAAAAACCGGATCCTGATCCGCAAAACCGGCTCCTAGAGCCTGGGCCCCTCGCGTCCGGTGTATGATCTCCTCAAATTAATTGCAAGGAAATAATCTCTGAGGACATGCCGTGGTCATGCGTTCTGCCCATGCAGGCTTAGCTTGCGTTGCCTTTTCTTTTTTCCTCATCACAACTGGTGCAGGGCTTCATGCCTCTGACTCGCCCGCTGACGGCAAAAAAACCGGCCAGCCAACCGACCCTAAAGCTCAAAAGACCTTCGCGCGCGCCGTCGACTGGGAAAAACACAATGATGCTGGCGCTGCGATCGGCGATTTCCGCAAAGCGAATGCGCAGGACGGCGGCCACTGCGCAGAATGCCTGCATCGCGCCTTTACCCTGGCAATCAGCACCTCCGACTACAAAGAGGCCGTCGCCATTGCTCACGATTGGATTCCCCTGGCACAAGCTGACTCCGAGAAAGCCACCGCTCACTACCGTTTGGGCGCCGTTCTCATGCTTGAGGGAACCCAGGAGAAAAAGGACGCGCTTTTCACTCAGAGCTGCGACGAATTCAAGACTGCGCTTCAATTGAACGCGGCATTCCCTGAGGCACATCTCGGGCTCGGCACTTCGCTTGCGCATCTGCACCAGGACGATGCCGCGCGCGCTGAATTCAAGGCCTTCCTTCATCAGTACAAACAGGACACGCCAATTCGCCAGCGGGCAGCCCGCTATCTTGAGCGTGTTGACTTGGCGCGCGCCACCATGGCCCCTCCCTTTTCAGTCACGACGATGGATGGCCAACACGTCTCCATCGATAACCTGGCCGGAAAAGTTGTCCTTATCGATTTTTGGGCTACGTGGTGCGGACCGTGCCGCGAGGCGCTGCCTCATGTCCAGGAAATTGCACGCAAGTTTCAAGGCGAACCGTTCGTCGTCCTCAGTGTCAGCCTGGATAAAGACGAAGACAAATGGAAGGACTTTGTCGCCAAGCATGAAATGACCTGGCCGCAATATCGCGACGGTTACTTCACCGGTCCCATCGCAACTCTCTTCAAAGTGAATGCCATCCCCGCCACGTTTTCCATTGATGCCGATGGTGTGCTTGAGGATCAGCATGTCGGCGATGCCGATATCCAGGGAAAACTCAAGAAGCTGATCGCGCAGGCCGTTGAAATGAATAACCGCAAGACCCATCCCTTTGCTGGAACCACTCCCGGCGCAGGCGCAAACTGACCAACCGTCAGGCATCTCCAAATTGGGAGCGAGGTTCCCAAATCAGGCGGCCCGAAACCTTAGCACAATACGCCCATCCCGGACAAGACTTGTAATTTCCGCGCTCAGCCCCTAGTATCCGCATTAGAAACCGGCCTGCAAAGCAGGTGGGCGATCAACGCTGGTTGAACCAACATTCAATGAACAGGGGCTCAACTCGACAATCGGTTCTGTGTGCCGTGTCCGCCAGTCCGGAATGCCTAATGAACCGCGGAGAGCTCCACCTTACTAGGAAGGGTTCACCAGCGCATCAACCACGGCCCAGTGGGCCGGATTCTACCTTCCTTGCGGCCTGAGGCGCTATTCTGACTC
>PLST01000038.1:0-1246 GCA_003164255.1 Acidobacteriaceae bacterium
CCGAGTTGCCCGGCCCCTGGGACGAGCAAAGGAAGCGCGACGCCTCCCTACTTCCTCTAAGCGACTACGACCTCCCCGACGACCTCAAATAATCGCGCGCGCCCGCAGAGGCCCGTCGCCCCCATCCTTTCCGCAGTTTGACCGCGGGAGGGATGGCTAGCTATCTCCTGCTCACCTATCTCCCCCCTTTTCCCGCCAGAGAAAATTCATGCTCCTGGGAAAAGCGACAGAACTTTATCGATCGCTGCGATGACGTCGCCGGCCATGGCGAAATCGGAGGCTATCGATGAAATCTGGTCGCGCAAGCTCTTGAGGCCCTGATTGGTGTAATCAATTTGTTTCCGCAGCGCCTCAAAGATGGCCGTGTCCGCGCTGAGCTTGTACTCGCCGTCCTTGGTGAGCACCTGATCTACCTCCGCCCACCACGCGTTTAACGCCTGAATCGCAGCCACGTCCATCGTGCTGTCTATGCCGGCCTGGATCGTCTCTTCTAGCGCCTGATAGGCTGCTTTCGCTTCCGGTGAAAGGGGAATGGTTGGGTTGGCGGGAAGATTGTCTACAGGCGGCGTGGCCATGGTCCTGCTCCTTTTGAGATCAGTCTGTCGGCAGCGATGAGTAGAACTTGCCGAGGTTGTTTCCCGCGTCGGCGAGCTCGCCCAGTTTCTCTTTTAAGGTTTCGGGAGTGTTGTGTTGCGCCTCAGTGGCCAGGGCATGATGGGTCAGCGCCAGTTTATTGATCGCCTCGCGAAGAGCTGTCAGCTTCTCGTCGGCCTCCCGCTGTTGCCGGGCAATTTCCGGCAGCTTCATGATCTCCGCGCGGTGTTGTTGCGGATCCACATTCCTGCCGGGCTGCTCATCTTCGAGGATGAACTGCTTCTCCAGGTTGAGGATCCGGTCGTAGTCGCTCCGGTCAAGCTCCTGAAGCGTTTGAATGTCGTCGGCAAGCGCCTTGCAAAGCGCCTGAAGATGGGGGTCCATCTCCTCGATCTTGCCCGGCAGCTCTTTCTCCACCATCCGGTTCACCAAAAACTGTCCGAGTGTGTCGATTCCGGTGCTGATGCCGTTCCTAACCTCCGGCGATAGTGCGGCGGCAGGCGTCGATGACGAAGACGAACTGGTGGAGCTGCTCGAGCCCGAGACCGTGGTGACGGTTGTCGTGGTCGTCGACCCCGGAGCCGCGGCAATCCCAAGCACATTTTCAATCGACGGTGCCACGTCGTTGCCAAGCGAAGTTAAGTTGTCTCCT
>PLST01000038.1:1290-2515 GCA_003164255.1 Acidobacteriaceae bacterium
GCCACCGCATCCCGATACGCGGCAGCCGATTGATCAACGACAGGGGCCAATGCGGCGGAAAGAGTGGTGGCGTTCTTCGCTAAAGCCGTGGAGGCACATCCGGCAAGCGCGGCGCAAAGGATGATGCTCCCCCCAGCGAACGCGGTCGCACCAAGCACCACCCGAGCCTCGCGGAATTTCAGCAGCCAGCAGAATTTCATCCCTGCATTTAAGACCGGGATCGGTGGGTTGTCAAGCGCCAGGGACCGCGTGTTCCAGCGAGTTCGACCTGAATCCAGCCGACAGTTGACCAACGGTCACGGTCCGCTGTTCACTCACAACTCCCCACTACCCGCATCGCGCCGCCGAGCTTTGTATCAGGGCGCGAGTTCACTCCCGCCGCAAACCGCCCACCCACTTTTCGAGAAATCAAGCACGCGGCGAAGCCGCGATCAAACCTCGCACCGTGCCCCAGCCCATCTCCCCCGCCGTCTCGATGCTTTGTATCAGGGGCGAGTTTACTCGCGCCGCAACCAGCCACAAAAAGAAACAGGGCTTCAGCCCCTGCGCTTCTTCTCCGCCAAATAGCCGTAGCAATACGAATACTCGCCAACACGCTCCACCAACCCAGCCTTTACCGGATTCTGCGCAATATATCTCTGATGCCGTTCGAAACTCGCCGCATCGTCGGCCCGCGACTCTGAAAATCCAACCTGCCAAACCTCTCCCAAATAGCCGCATTCGTGCTTCAGTCGATACGAAAATCGGCCCTTGATCAGTTGCATGGCCTTTTCAATCGTCATATCGTCGCGAACGCTCAAAAGCACATGCACGTGATCCGGCATGACCACAAAATCGTGCACCTTGAATTTTCCCGCGGCCATATACGAGCGCAGAACATCGATCAGCAAGGCCGCGTTCCGTTCAGATTGCAGCAGGCGCCGCCCCGCATGGGTCTTGGTTGTGGCGAAGAATGTGCGCGAAGAACTCAGCGCATTTTCTTGCGGCGCATTGCGAACGGGCCGTGCCATAGCAGGGGCTAAAGCCCCGATTCCTTAAGGAAGCGCATTCCGGCGCGGCTGAAAGCCGCGCCCTGATACAAAGCAAGCTGGCCTAAGTCTGTGCACCCATCTTAGCCGCAATCTCGGCAACCCGCTGAAACCTCACCCACAACAGCCAACGAGCTTTGTATCAGGGCGCGAGTCCTCTCGCGCCAAAACCCACCCACCCACTTTTCGAGAAATGA
>PLST01000194.1:0-1265 GCA_003164255.1 Acidobacteriaceae bacterium
GCGATTTACGGATGGACACTCGGACGCATCAGTCTGCACGCCTTCGCGCTACGCGATTCTTTCAGGGATGTATGCATGGAGGCGGGCCGATGCGCGGATTCTGCCTGGCGATGCGGAACTGCTGTTTGCCGATCACCAGACGACGCTGCCGATGTTACTGAAGGAAGCGGGCTACAAGACTGGCTGCGTGGGCAAGTGGCACATGGGGTTGGGCCGCGGAGAGATCAACTGGAACGGCGTGATCGCTCCGGGGCCGCGCGAGGTTGGGTTCGACTATTCGTTCATTATTCCGGCGACAGCGGACCGCGTTCCGTGCGTGTATGTGGAGGATGGGCGCGTGGTGGGCCTGGACCCGAAGGATCCGATCCGGGTTGATTATACGAAGCTGGTGGGCGACGATCCTACGGGGCGCGATGAGCCATATCTCTTGAAGATGAAGTTGAGCGAAGGTCACGACGGCACAATTGTGGACGGGGTGAGCCGGATTGGCTACATGACAGGAGGCAACAGCGCGCGCTGGGTAGACGAGAAGATGGCTGGGACACTGGCTGAGAAGGCGACGGCGTTTATCGATCGATCATTTGAGGAGCCATTCTTTTTATACCTGGCCACGAGCGACATTCATGTACCGCGCATGCCGAACGAGCAGTTTGCGGCGAAGAGCCAGTGCGGGGTTCGTTGCGACGTGATTGAACAACTGGACTGGACAGTGGGCCGGGTGCTGGCGACGCTGGAGAAACACAAGCTGATGGAGAATACGCTGATTCTGTTTTCAAGCGACAACGGTCCGGTGGTTGACGATGGATATGCGGATGGTTCGGTTGAAAATCTACATGGGCACACACCTTCAGGACGATGGCGCGGCGGGAAGTATTCGCTGTATGAGGGTGGGACGCGGGTACCGCTGATCGCGTTCTGGCGCGGGCATATTCCGGTGGGCGTTTCGGATGCGGTGGTGAGCCAGACGGATCTGCTGGCGTCGATGGCTGCTCTTGCCGGCGTGGCTCTACCGGATAAGCAGAAGTTTGACAGCGAGAATGTTCTGCCGGTGTTGCTGGGGCAGAGCGAGCACGGCCGCGATGTGCTGGTGGAGGCCGACGTGCGCCAACGGACTGCGATTCGCGTGGGCAAATGGAAGCTGCTGGATATGAATTTGCCTGGCGCGCAGGCGGGGCCTGCGGGGAAGAATTGCGAGCTCTACGATCTTGAAACCGATCCTGGCGAAACGACCGATGTGGCAGGGCAGCACGCGGATGTGGTTGCAG
>PLST01000194.1:1312-7700 GCA_003164255.1 Acidobacteriaceae bacterium
CGGGTGTCCCCGCTAGTCTCTGATCTCCCAGCACAATCGATCAAGCAGACACGCCCGTAGCTGAACAGCCGGGTTTTGTCAGCGTTTGTTACCGGCCTTCGGCAAATCCATTGCAGAAGAAGAGGTCCTGATGCCGGTAGCCGAAATCGAATCACGCACACCATCGCCGAACGTCACAACGCACGGGTCGCCGCGCCTGAGCCACCTGCGCATGCTGGAGGCCGAGAGCATTCACATTCTGCGCGAGGTCGCGTCAGAGTTCGAGCGGCCGGTGATGCTCTACTCGATCGGCAAGGACTCGTCCGTGATGTTGCGGCTGGCGCAGAAGGCGTTTTACCCGGCGCCAATTCCGTTTCCGCTGCTGCACATCGATACCGGATTCAAATTCAAGGAGATGATTACGTTTCGCGACGAGATGGCGAAGTCAATTGGCGCGGAGCTGCTGGTGTGGCGCAATGAGCCGGCGATTGCGGCGGGTACCAATCCGATTGCGCTGGACACGAAGCGCTGCTGCGGACTGCTGAAGACGCAGGCGCTTCTGGATGCGCTGAAACATTACAACTTTGATGCGGCGTTTGGCGGGGCACGGCGCGACGAGGAGAAGTCCCGCGCCAAGGAGCGCATTTACTCCTTCCGCGACAGCGCGGGGCAGTGGGACCCGAAGAATCAGCGGCCGGAGCTGTGGAACTTGTACAACGCGCGGATTCATCCGGGCGAGAGCATTCGCGTGTTTCCGCTGTCGAATTGGACGGAGCTGGATGTGTGGCATTACATCCACGAAGAAAAGATTCCCGTTGTGGATCTTTATTTTGCGAGGGAACGGCCCATGTATGTGCGCGGCGACGGGCTGCTGCCGATTGAACAAGCGTTTGTGGCAAGGAAGGGTGAGCAACCGCAGATGGTGAAGTCGCGTCTGCGCTCGTTGGGTTGCAGCCCCTGCACGGGAGCGATCCGGTCGGATGCGGAGACGATTCCAGCGATTATTTCGGAGCTGATTTCGTTCCGGTCGTCGGAGCGCGCCAACCGCGTGATCGACCACGACCAGGAAGGGTCGATGGAGATCAAGAAGCGGGAAGGGTACTTCTGAGGGGCAGGGAACGAGGGAACAAGGGAATAGGGGACAGGGAATAGGGATTAGAGGTTTGGAGGCGGGTTGGCGATCGCGGCGGAGTTGAACGACAGGCAATTTGAAATCGGTGAATTTCTGGCGCGGGAGCGCGAGAAGGATTTGCTGCGCTTTTCGACGGCTGGCAGCGTGGACGACGGAAAGTCAACGCTGATTGGACGGCTGCTTTACGATACGCAGTCAGTTTACGAAGACCAGGTGCGCTCGATTGAAGGCAAGGGAACGACAGCTCCGGGGCAGATTGATTTTGCGTTGCTGACGGACGGGTTGCGCGCTGAGCGCGAGCAGGGCATCACGATCGATGTGGCGTATCGCTATTTTTCTACAGCGCGGCGCAAGTTCATCATCGCGGATACGCCGGGGCACGAGCAGTACACGCGCAACATGGCCACCGGGGCATCGACGGCGGATGCGGCGGTGGTGCTGATCGACGCGAGCAAGGGAGTGCTGATCCAGTCGCGCCGCCACGCGTACATTGCATCGCTGCTGCGGGTGGGGCACGTTCTGGTTGCCGTGAACAAGATGGATTTGATTGGCTACGACGAAGCCAAGTTCCGCGCGATCGAAGCCGACTTCAGCAGGGTGCTGGACGAGATTGCGGCTGATACGGGCAATCCGGTGGAGCGGATTTTTGTGCCGGTGAGCGCGCTGAAGGGCGACAACATTGTGCATAAGACGGACGCGATGCCCTGGTACCAAGGGCCGTCGCTGCTGGAGTTGCTGGAGCAACTGCCGTCGTCGGTAGATACCCGTACTTCTCCATTTCGTTTTCCGGTGCAGCGCGTGTCGCGGCCGGACCGCACGTTTCGCGGATTCGCCGGACAGATTGCGTCGGGCACGATTCGCAAGGGCGATGCGATCACGGTGCAACCGTCGGGAAGAAACGCGAAGGTGGAACGGATCGTGACCTGGGACGGCGATCTGGAAGAAGCTGTCGCTCCGCTTTCAGTGACGCTGGTGCTTGATCGCGAAGTGGACATCAGCCGCGGCGATTTGATTGTGGCGGCGCAGGCCCCGGCTACGGTATCGAGAAATATTGAAGCCGGACTGGTGTGGATGGACCAGCGGCCGCTGGAGTTGAACCGGCGCTACCTGCTGAAGCAGACGAGCCAGACGGTTCCGGTGCACGTAACTGCAATCAAGCACCGCACCGACCCTGGCACACTCGATCACCAGCCGGCGCACCTGCTGCACATGAACGACATTGGCGTGGCGACCTTGAACCTTCTGCGCCCGATTGCGCTGGATGCGTATGGTGAGATTCGCGGCACGGGCGCGTTCATCCTGGTGGACGCGGAGACCAACGGAACGGTTGCGGCGGGCATGACGAGGATTGCGCACGGCCTACAGTCAGCGGGCGCGCCGGTACTCGCGGATACGTGGGGGCCGGTGACGGCGGGCGAACGCGAGGCACGGTGGGGACATCGCGGCGGNNTGAAGGAGATTGTGACCGGGCTCCAGGTGAAGCGAGGATTGCTGGCGCTGGTGACGAGCGAAAACGAGAGCGGAACGCTGAAGGCGACCGCAGAAGGTAAGCAGATTGTTGTGGAGACGGAATCGGGAGGCGAAACGGACGGCGCCGTGGAAGCCGGCAATACAAGCTGGGCAAACAAGGTTGTAGCGGCGGTTCACCAGCTGCTACTAGACGCGGAAATTCTTGTCTCTTCGGAAATGGCGGGATTGTGATGAGCACATTGGAAATCAATGCTGAAGTGAACGCGAAGCTGGATCATATTCGGTCCATTCTGGCGCAGGAATTGACGGGCAAAGGCGACGTTTGCCTGACGTGCAGTTTTCAGGCCGAAGACGTGCTGCTGACGAAGCTGGCGATCGCGATCGACCCGCGGATTCCGATTCTGTTTCTCGATACGGGGTACCACTTCAAGGAGACGTACACCTACCGGGACAAGATTGCGAGCGAGTGGGGATTGAACTTGACCAACCTGCTGCCGGCGAAGACGGTGGCGGAGCAGGAAGCGGAGTTCGGATTGCTTTATCAATCTGCGCCAGACAAGTGCTGCGGGCTGCGCAAGGTGGAACCGCTGTTCAAGGCGCTGGCGGGTTATCGCGTGTGGTTTACGGGGTTGCGCAAGGAGCAGGCCAAGAGCCGGGCGGCGCTGGAAGAGCGCGCGCTGTTTACTCTGCCGGGAGGAGTGCAGGTGCTGAAGCTGGCGCCGCTCGCTGAGTGGACGACGCGCGACGTGTGGTACGCGTGCGAGCAGCTTGCGATTCCGCTGTTGCCGCTGTACGAGCGCGGCTACTCGTCAATCGGATGCGAGCCATGTACATCGATCCCCACCGATCCGAACGATCCGCGTTCGGGCCGCTGGGCAGGGCGCAAGGTGGAGTGCGGGATTCATATTGAGGCGGCCAGGTAACGGAGTTCGCGCACGGGGCGGGTTCTCTTCTGTCCCACCCATCGTGCGATGAAGCTCCACCCCACGGACGAAGACCTATCCGCGGGGACCCCGGGCTGCACGATGGATGGGGCACGGGGCTTCCTTCAATCCCAGGTCCCCAAATGCGAGGGACCTGGGGCACGCGCAATTCTCCTGTTGGTGCACGGGTTGAGAAATCGGGGTCAAGAGATGCAATACATTATTGGATTCATCATCGCACTGTTCATTGCGCTCACCGGAGTGGGCGCGGGAACCATTACGGTGCCGGTCCTGGTGCTATTTCTTGGAGTCCCCGCGCCTGAGGCGGTAGGCATCGGATTGATGTTTGCGACGGCCGTCAAACTGATCCTGGTGCCGGCGCAGATTGTCCGGAAGAACGTGGCGTGGCGAACATTGGGATTCATGCTGCTGGGCGGAGCGCCGGGTGTTCTGGTAGGTTCATTGTTTTTGAAACACCTGGTGACCACGGGCTCGCAGAATCTGCTGAATGCGCTGCTGGGCGCAATTCTGGTGAGTACGGCGGGTTGGCAATTGTTCTATGCGCTTCGTCCGCCAAAGGAGCCTCGTGATCCGCGCGATCGCAGTCCACTTTTGTCGTGGTTGATGTTCCCGGTGGGCGCGGAGGTTGGCTTTTCGTCGGCCGGAGCGGGTGCGCTGGGTTCGGCAGCGCTGTTGAGCCTGACTCCACTGGCGCCCGCGCAGGTTGTGGGCACCGATATTGCGTTCGGCTTTATTGTGTCGCTCATCGGCAGCGGCGCGCACTGGTTTTCGCACGCCGCAAACCAGGAGTTGCTGATGGCGCTGATTGCAGGCGGCGTCTTCGGGGCGATTACGGGAACGGCGCTGAGCACGCGCATTCCGCGCAGACCTTTGCGGTTCGCGCTGTGGGTATGGCTGCTGATTCTGGGCGGGCAATTCCTGTTCAACAGCTACCATGTGTGGGCTGCGACGCGGTAGGTCTTAGGATTCCAAGATCCCTGGTCCCCAAATGCGAGGGACCAGGGGCACCCGGCTGTCATGGATGGGGCACCCAGTGATTTCCTGCGGCGTAGAATGATCCGGAAGGACGCTTCCCTGCGATGCCCAATTTCCAGATCATGACGAAGCCCATGGGGCCGATCTGCAATCTCGATTGCACCTATTGCTATTACCTGGAAAAAGAGAACCTGTACGGCGAGAAGAAGAGCTTCAAAATGTCGGAAGACGTGCTGGAGTCGTACATTCGCCAGTACATCGAATCGCAGACATCGCCGACGGTTTCGTTTGCGTGGCAGGGCGGAGAGCCGACGCTGCTTGGCGTGCCGTTCTTTGAACGCGTGATTCAACTGCAGGCGAAATACTGCGGCGGCAAGCGGATTGAGAATGCGTTCCAGACCAACGGGACGCTGCTTGACGACGAGTGGGGCGAGTTCCTGCATCGCAACAGCTTTCTGATCGGCATCTCAATCGACGGACCAGCGGAGATCCACGACGCCTACCGCGTGGACAAGGGCGGACAGCCGACGCATGCGCGCGTTCTGCGCGGTCTGGACGTGCTGAAGCGGCACAAGGTGGAGTTCAACACGCTGACGGTGGTGAACCGGAAGACAGCTCACGAGCCGCTGGCCATTTACCGCTACCTGAAGTCGATCGACAGCCGGTTTTTGCAGTTTATTCCGATTGTGGAGGAGATTGCGGCCGAGCCGGACCAGAGCGGACTGCGGCTGCTGAAGCCCTACGCTCCCACGCAGACAACGGTTTCAGAATGGTCGGTTGAGCCCAGGCAATACGGGGTTTTTCTGCAGACGATTTTCGACGAGTGGGTGCGCGCGGACGTTGGGCGGATTTTTGTGAACCTGTTCGATGTGGCCCTGGAGTCGTGGATGGGCTTGGAGCAGAGCCTGTGCGTGTTTGCCAAGACCTGCGGCTCGGCACTGGCGATGGAGCACAACGGCGATCTGTATTCCTGTGACCACTTTGTCTATCCCGACAACAAGCTGGGCAACATCCTGGAGCGGCCGCTGGCGGCGCTGGCTGGGCTGCCGAAGCAGATGAAGTTCGGCAAAGCCAAGGATGCGGCGCTTCCAAAGGCCTGCGTCGAGTGCGACGTCCGGTTTGCCTGCAACGGCGAATGCCCGAAACACCGGTTCCTGAAGACGGAAACGGGCGAGCCGGGGTTGAATTACCTTTGCGCGGGTTACAAGCATTTTTTCCACCACATCGACCCGTATATGCAGTTCATGGCGAACGAACTGAGGCAGGAGCGGGCGCCGGCCAATGTGATGGCCTGGGCGCGTAACCGGCAGGTTTGACAGGGGATTTCTTACCAAATCGCGTAAAAAGTACATAGCCGGCTGAGAGGCAGTTGAAGACTGCCAGAGCTTAAGTGTTTTTAAATCTTCGATTCGACATGGTTTCCGGTTTGGTCATCTACATGCAAAAGTTTGCATGACAACACACTCAAGTCCAAGGGCGTAGTGTACGCAGACGAGCTCGGAAGCCCCGAGGGCCAGTGTCGTTGTCCATCTAACTGGAAGATCCAAGAGGTTTATTCATGATCTGCCCTAAATGCCAGTCCGCATCGATGTCGGAGATTCCGGCGGAGATCCGGCTTTATCGCAATACCCCACGCACGCTGAGCCATCCGCCCATGACGCCGTCACCTGACGTTCGTGTTTGTATGGATTGCGGCTGGGCGGAGTTTTCTATACCGGAATCATGGCTTGCTGCGGGATGGCTGCGTCAGAAAGGTGCTGCGAATCCGGCAGTTATTTCGGCGACAAACATGCCCTCGGTTGTGATGTAGATCGATCCAGGAGGGGGTGCGCTGGACCTGAAACGAGTGCAGGTGTGCGTCGCTCTTCGCTCCAGAAACTGAGAAAGA
>PLST01000194.1:7752-13378 GCA_003164255.1 Acidobacteriaceae bacterium
GCCGGACTGCGGCCAAATCTAAAAAGACTTGCGTCGTTCAGTCAGATCGTGCGAAATGGTCAGGTTCAGCTTCATGCTGATCCCGTAGAAGAGCAAGCAAACGGCGGCGGCAAGAAACGCCGCGCCGGAATAGACCGAGGCGGTGAGGCGAATCCCCTCAAGCGCGTGGGCAGATTGGACGGCGGCTGTTGAGGAGTAGCCGTAGAGACCGAGCAGCCAACTTGCGACGGCGCCTCCCAACGCGACGCCGACCCAAAGCGCAAAAACGACTGCAGAGGTGACTGTTGCGGTGGCGCGGCGGCCCGTCTTCCACTCTCCGAAGTCCGCGACGTCGCCCATCATGGACCAGAGCACAGGGCCGGAGCAGCCGTAGACGAACTGGCGCACAACCTCAAGAGTGATGATAGGCACGGTAGCCGTGGGCGGAAAGAAATAAAGGGCGATGCAGAAGAGTCCGGTGAGCAGCATGCTCCAGAAGAAGAGCGTTCGCTTTCCCATCTTTTTAACCAGAGCCGTGGAACAGGCCACGCCGGCCAAAAGCGAGATCAATCCGAAGCCGTTAAACCAACTGAAGATCAGCCGGTTACCGGCACAGTTTTCAAAGTAGGGCAGCATCACGTTGCCGCGGATGAGCAGCGCGGTGAAGTAAAAGACGGTGACGAGGAAGAGCGTGACCCAAGGGCCGTTGTGCATGAGGTCGCGGAGGTCGCCGCCCACTGAAGTTTGCTGGCGAGCGTCAGGCTGAATCCGCTCTTTAGTAACAGCAAACGCAATCAGGAAGAGCACGATGGAAAGCGAGAGGAAGCTGCCCATGGTCAACTGGTAGCCCCGCGCGCTGTTGTTGCCACCCAGAAACTTGACCATGGGAACGGCCAGGCTTCCGACAATGAAGCCAGCGGTATTGGCAAACATTTGCCGGTAGGTGGCGATGCTGTTGCGCTCGTTCGGATCATCGGTCATGACGCCGTTCAGCGAAGCATAGGGGACGTTGTTGGCCGCGTAGATGAGGCGCAGCAGCAGATAAGTGGACCAGGCGTAAACCAGTTTGCCCATGGGGCTGAAGTTGGGCGTGGTGAAGGTGAGAATGCCGATGACGCCGAAGGGGACCGATGTCCACAACAGCCATGGACGGAAGCGGCCCCATCGTGTCTGGGTGCGATCGGCAATGACGCCCATGACGGGATTGAAACAGGCCGAACTGAGGCCTACAACGAGGAACATGAGGCTGGTCTGCGCCGCCGTCAGGCCGTAAGTCTTGGTATAGAAATCGAGTTGCAGAGCCATCAACGCCTGAAAGACAAAATTCGCGGCCAGGTCGCCCAGACCGTAGCCAAATTTCTCTGAGAACGCTAGTCCCTTGACCTTGCCGCTCATTGGTTTTTCTCTCTTTCCAAAATCCAGGCCAATTGATTTCAGCAGTCGCCTGCCCCGGCCAGGGCCTTCCATGGCGAACGTTCAGAGCAACCGCGCGCTCACCGGGATTCGACTGACAACTATATCGTTTTACTATTGGGTTTGGCGATAATAATACGCAAGGCGGCATGCGCCCGTGCGAGGGTATAATTCGCTGCGAGGAACTACCGTGACCAAACGTGCATCTCTCGCCTGCCACGTCGGATTCAATGCTCAGCATTCGCCCATGGGCGCATTCATGAGCTTTACTTGCGGAAACTTTGGTACCCGTGGCGGCATCGGCCTGCAGATCGGGCAGCCCGGCGACCAGGAAGTATTCATCGGCTTTAAAGATGGGGATCGATACTCGGACGGCACGCTGAAGTGCCTGCCCTTCTATACGGCCGCAGTGAACCGGTCCGCCGATGCCTTTCTGGCGGAACAGGCCGGCCCCTCGGAGCAAAACGTGAAGCCCGATGCCGTGCCCTTCAAGGACAGCGAAATTGCGCGTTCCTACGGCTGGGCCAGCGACCAATGGGCAGCAGAAGGACTGAGCTTCACAGTCTATTCCCCTTTTGGAGCCATCCCCGATCCCTCGGTGGACAACGAACAGCGGATGCGCGCGAGTTTGCTGCCAGCGGTGATTGCCCGCCTCGAACTCGACAACACCACGGGCACCGCCACCAGGACCGCCATGTTCGCGCTCAACCACGCGCGCCCCGGCAGCCGAACTCTGCGGGAGGATCTGGGAAGCGGGAGAGTCGGTTTTGCCTTCCGTCGCGAGGCCGGCGGCGCGGCGGAACTGCTGGATTTCACATCCTCTGAAGTTGGCGAGAAGATCGAAGGCGGGCCGTTTCTCTTTATGCGCTGGTCGGCCAGCGATGGCGTGAGGGAACGCCACAACCCGGTTCACCTGTTGGGCTCCTGCCCTGGTTTTGGATTTGAGGTGCCGGCGGGCAAGAAGTATGGAATCAACATCGCGCTCGGATCTTATCTTGAGGGCTTCCAGACCAACGGATTGAATGGCCGCTACCTGTATACGCGCTACTTCAACGGCCTCGCCGATGTGCTGAAGACCGCGCTCGACAACTCTGCCAGCATCATTGCCTCAGCGCAGGCGATTGACAGCAAACTGGACGCGGCAGCCGTTTCCGACGATCAGCGATTCCTCATCTCTCATGCCACACACAGCTACTACGGCAGCACCCAACTGCTCGAAATCGAAGGCGAGCCTTTCTGGGTTGTGAACGAGGGCGAGTACTGCATGATGAATACCCTCGACCTCTCCGTCGATCACGTGTTCTGGGAACTCGAACACAACCCCTGGCTGGTCCGCAATCTGCTTGATAACTTTGTCCGCCTGTACAGCTATACCGACGAAGTGAAGGTCTACAAGTCGGACTTCGCACCTTCAATCGAAACGGTCCAGGTAGATCCCTCTCAGACTCCGCCTCCGCCCGACGAAGCGCAGCTCAAACGCCCTTACGACACGAAGCCGGGCGGCATCAGCTTCTGCCACGACATGGGCGCGCATAACAATTTCTCTCCACAGGGCCGCAGCAGCTACGAACTCGCCAACCTGACTGGCTGCTTCAGCTACATGACGGTGGAGCAACTCTGCAACTGGGTTCTGACCGCCGGCTGCTACGTAGCCAAGACTCGCGATTTTGCGTGGCTCAAGAGAAACAAGCCGGTCGTGGACGCATGCCTGGCTAGCATGATCAACCGCAGTGGCGACGTGGGCTTTGCCCAGTTCGACAGCACCCGGTGCGCAGGAGGCCAGGAGATCACGACCTACGACTCGCTCGATCACTCGCTGGCGCAGACCCGCAACAATATCTACATCGCCGTGAAGAGTTGGGCAACCTACTGGTCTCTTGCTCTCATGTTCCGCGAACTCGACGATGCGGCCAGCCAGGCTCACTGCAAGGAACTTGCCGCCAGGGTTGCCGCAGTCGTGTGCGACCAGGCGCAGGATGGCGTGCTGCCGGCGATCTTCGAGAAATCGAACCCCGGCTACTCTTCACGCATTCTGCCGGCGGTCGAGGGCTGCGTCTACCCACTTTATTTCGTCAAGACCGGCTTTGCCGGTTGCACGCTCGAGCAAATCTACGAGACTGAGTCTGAAAAGCGGATGTTCGAAGTCCTCAAGGAGCACACCCGTAACCTGCTCCTTGATCCGGAAAGACGTAATCTGTTTCCCGATGGCGGCATCAAGCTCTCCTCGACGAGCAATAACTCGTGGATGAGCAAGATCTCCATCTTCATGCATGTGACGCGTCGAGTGTTCCATCTGGACGCCGACCCTCAGATCGCCGAGGTCTTTCGCCAGGCGGATGCTGCTCACGTCAAGTGGCAAACAGAAGGCAGTTCGTACTGGGCATGCTGTGACCAGATCGTCTCTGGAGAAGGCAAGGCGAGCCGCTACTATCCGCGGATCATCACGAGTGCGCTGTGGATGGAGTAATGAAGTCAACCTGCAGGGAAGAGTGCGCCGCTGGTAACCGGCATTCCGGAAACTGACCAGTTTCGGGTTCATTGACTTCGAAAAGACGGTAGATCAGGATGCCGACTCCTTTGCGAGAAGAGGAAGGCAACACGGCAGCCGCATTACACGCGAGTGGCTGACCGGTTCTGTGTAGTCGCTGGAAGCCACGCACGCTGAGAAGACAACATGCCCGGGAACCGGGAGATCTCCAACACGCCTTCGGCGGTTTGCGAAGGCCGGTCAGTGAAGGCGATAAGCCGAACGACGGACATGCACGTGCTGGAGAAGCCGGACTGCGCCCTATTTCTTGGCCTTTGCAGCACTTGCTTGTTTCTGCGTCTCCGCTCCCCATGCCATCATGCGATCCCAGGTCGGCTGAAGCTGTTGTGGATCGCGGATACTGGTGAGAAACATGAGACGCATGTCTCCAGGAAAGGGAGTGTTTGCAAAACTGCGATAGTTTTCAGGCAATGGTGGCCCGCCAGAAGTTCCCGCCAGAGGAATCGCGGGCGGGAGTTGAAAGGCATACATGCTGCCGCCTGCCAGGGCCTGGTGCGGATACTGCAACAGCCAGGTGCAGTTGTGACTTTCCTGAATCAGGTCGGCGGAGACAATTGCCCACTGGCCACCATCTTGCGGCGCAGCCTGCTGGCAATTCCAAAATTGCGCTTCAGGAACGTAGACGGTTGGATCGGAAAACGCATATGGATCGATCCAGACGTGTGTCAGACCGCGTTGCCGCACGAAATTCTCGACTTCGAGAAGGCCCTGGTTCCAATCGAGATTGGAATCGGCCACCAAGAGATAGCCTGGACGACCGCCGCTCAATGAGTTCAAGAACGGAAGGTAGTAGGGATAGGCGCGAACAGCGGTGGCAACCGATGCCAGTGCCAATGCGACCGTGAGCCAGACGCCGGCGCGGGCGGCAGGCCAGCCAGAACTTCGCAGTTGATTGAGGGCTCGCGGTAGCGGCGCCAGCATAAGGATGAGCAGCGCGATGGAGACAGAGAAGTGGCGGATGCTGATCTGGAATCGGCTGAGCATGCACGCGCAAGTGAAAACCACAAGGAAAACCCACACTGCCCGCCATTGCAATTGCAGTCCTTCAGGTATTACAGCGAGGTGTACCGGACGAAGTTTTAGTACGAGGCCAGCGAGCATCGCGAGAAGGAGCAGGAGGAGGAAGACTAACGGGGACTTCAACAAGAACAGGAGCGGGAAGAAGAACCAAACGCCATGGGGGTATGTGTGCCCCAGAATGAAGGCAGGTGCTTTCGCGGTAAAGGTGAAGATGGCCAGGCCACGCAGGTAGATCCAGGGAGGCATGAGCAGTCTGCGCAGGAGCAGCGACGCCATGTTATGCCCGAGAACGGCCAGCGAGTCGGTTGGCTCATTCCACGAGAGGACAAAGTAGACGGCATAGACGACCAGAGCGGCGAAAAAGGTGCCCTTGGCGAGACTCCGCCAGCGCAAACGACGCCATGCCCGAAGCTCCGCCTTATCTGCCGGTTGTTGCAGCGCCGGACGCCAGCGGAGGCTGAGAATAAATGCGGCAAAACAGAAGAAGAGAAGCCCGGCAGAAAACTTCGACAGCAGTGCCCCGCCAAAGGCGAGGCCGAACCGCAGAACTGTGCCACGCGACGGCGTCCGCCACATGCCCGCAAAGGCCCACAACGTGAGCAGGACGAACAACGTGATTGCAATGTCGGTCAGGACTAAGGGGCCGAACGCGAGCATGACCGGCAT
>PLST01000302.1 GCA_003164255.1 Acidobacteriaceae bacterium
CTGGGCGCTCGGCGCGGCGGGAGCCATTGTGGTGCTTCAGGTGGTGTTGTGTGTGTTGAGCCTGCCGGGGTTGCTGTAGGAAACGGGGCTCTGCTCGCCGCTTGTTCCCGCCTTTTTGAAGAGTCTCAAAGCCGATTTTGTGGACTTACCTGCCAGCTTGTGGTTCTGTGGCGTCCACCAAAATCTCCCCTCCCAGGCAACTTTTCTCGCTGCTTCCCCTTAGTGTTCTGGTCAGTTTTGGACCTTTGTCCTCCTCCTACGCTATCCTTCAGTGCGAGTCTAAAAATGCACTTGATGACATTAGGCTCTCTGGAGCATACTATGAGCAAGCGATGGGTCGTCGAGTTTCATGACGAGTTTCTGGCCGAGTTCCGGGGGTTTCCGGAACCGGTAAAACGGGAGCTTGCGGCACGAGTGGAGCGATTACAAGAACTCGGCCCCTTGCTGGGAAGGCCGTATGTTGACACGCTCAAGGGAGCACGATACGCAAACATGAAGGAGTTGCGATTCGATGCCGATGGCGGGGTTTGGCGTGTCGCCTTTGCATTCGATCCCCAACGGAAGGCGATTTTGCTGGTCGGAGGGGACAAAGCCGGCGTTTCCAAGAACCGATTTTATGCAGACTTGATCGAGGTTGCCAGTAGGCGCTTTGCGCAGCACTTGATCAAGGTGCGCACTCGACAACAAAAGAGGAATGACAAGAAATGACGATTCCTTACGAAGAGGTTTTCAAAGAGTTTTCTGCCGAGGATCAGCAATGGATCAAGCGGCGCGCAGAGGAACTCAAAGCCGAAGAACTAAACCTCAGCGAGATGCGCCGTCTGCGCAAGCTGACCCAGACCCGGCTGTCGAAGAAGCTCAAGATCGGGCAGGAAGGAGTTTCGCGGATCGAAAAGCGCACGGATCTCTACCTTTCCACGCTGCGCAACTATGTGGAGGGCGTTGGCGGCAAACTTTCGCTGGTGGTGGNNCCCGACCGGGCGCCGGTAGTCCTGACCGGATTTGGCGAAGGAAGCGAGGCCTCAAAACCCAGGAAACAAACCGCAAAACGGCGCAAACGGCCGGCTCGGTCAAAGACCGGAAGGCGCCTTGCCGCCTGAGTGTGCATTTCGGTACGGCAAAACACGAAGACATTTATAAAGCAAAGAAATATAAGGAGTTATTTCCATCTCGCAGCCTTGCTAAAAGGCCCCTCGAACCTCTAAAATAGAAGCTAAGAGCTGCGGACCCGGCCCCGCTTTTTCCGGACTTTTTTGCCGCCTTCCTGCAAGCCCTCAAAAAACTATGGCAGACGACCAGAATCCTCAGCTTCCTCTCGACGGGGCGAACCCTCCCGGCGGCACCAACCTCATTCCCATCAACATCGAAGAGGAGATGCGCCGCTCCTATCTCGACTACTCGATGTCGGTGATCATCGGGCGCGCGCTGCCCGACGCCCGCGATGGATTGAAGCCCGTGCACCGTCGCATCCTTACGGCGATGGACCGTGAAGGGATGCAGCACAACAAAAAGTACTCAAAGTGCGCCGGCGTGGTTGGCGAGTGCTTGAAGAAGTACCATCCCCACGGAGATTCGTCGGTGTACGACGCGCTGGTGCGCATGGCGCAGCCGTGGTCGCTGCGCTATCCGCTCGTCGATGGCCAGGGCAACTTCGGCTCGGTCGACGGCGATCCGCCGGCGGCTTATAGGTATACCGAGTGCCGCATGGAGCGCATCGCGGAAGAGATGATGGCCGACATCGAAATGGAAACCGTGGATATGGTTCCTAATTTCGACGAAACCACCGACGAGCCGTCAGTGCTGCCCACGCGGATTCCGACGCTCATCGTGAACGGCTCCAACGGCATCGCGGTGGGCATGGCGACCAACATTCCGCCGCACAATTTGACCGAGGTGCTGAACGCGACGATCGCGCTGGTGAAGAATCCCAAGGGCGGGCTGCTTGAAGTGCTGAAGCACGTGCATGGGCCCGACTTCCCGACCGCCGGCATTCTTTACGGACGCGCGGGAATCGTGGACGCGTACCGTACCGGCCGCGGGCGCTTTCTGATGCGCGCGCGCGTAGCCATTGAGAACGTCACCAAGGATCGGCAGGCGCTGATCGTCACCGAGCTTCCTTACCAGGTCAACAAGTCCACGCTCTTCAAGCGCATCTCCGAGCTGGTCGAAAACAAGATCATCTCCGAGATCGACACCAACACCGAGTGGACGCGCGATGAAAGCGATCGCGACGGCATGAGGATGGTGATCGGCCTCAAGCGCGGCGCGCAGCCTGAGATTGTGCTGAATCAGCTCTACAAGCACACGCAGTTGCAAGAGAGTTTTTCCATGATCTTCCTGGCCGTAACCAACGGCCAGCCGAAGGAATTGGGCCTGGCCGATGCCATCCAGCTCTTCATCGACCACCGCATCGACGTAGTGCAGCGGCGGACGGTTTTCCTGCTGCGCAAGGCTCGCGAACGCGAGCACATTCTGGAAGGCCTGAAGATCGCGCTCGACAATCTCGACGCCGTGATCAGGATCATCCGCGCATCGAACTCCCGCGTGGACGCTCGCGAGAACCTGTACGCATGGGGCAAGGGCAAGGACATCGTCATCCGCCTGGACCGCGAGCCCGGACCTCGCGAAGAAAAGGGCCTCACCCTGCGGCAGGTCGATGCCATCCTGGAATTGCAGCTCTACCGGCTCACGCAGCTTTCAGTCGACGAAATTCTGAAGGAGTTGGGTGAGATCCGCGCAAAAATCGCCGAGTACGAGGAGATCCTGGGCAGCGAGAAGAAATTGCGCGCGGTCATCGTGAAGGAGCTTGAGGAAGTNNTGATCGCCGATGAGCAGGTTGCGGTGACGGTGAGCCACCAGGGCTACCTGAAGCGCACGCCCATCTCCATCTACCGCCAGCAACGCCGCGGCGGCACGGGACGCATGGGGATGAAGACGCGCGAGGAGGATTTTGTCGCGCAGCTTATCGTCGACTCCACGCACTCCTATCTGCTGTGCTTCACCAACATCGGCCGCGTCTATTGGCTCAAGATCTACGAGATTCCCGACGTGGGCGCCGCGGGCAAGGGCAAATCGATGCAGAGCCTGCTCGACCTGCAACAAGGCGAAACGGTGCGGGCCATTCTTCCTGTGCACGACCTCGAGGAAGAGGGCAAGTACATCCTCTTCGCCACGCNNCGGCATCATTGCCATCGGCATCGATACCGATGATGAGCTGGTGGCGGCGCGCATCACCGACGGCTCGCAGATTATTTTTCTGGCTACGCACCTGGGAATGGCGATCCGATTTGAAGAGAGCGACGTGCGCTCCATGGGCCGCCCCGCTTATGGCGTTCGCGGCATAGGCCTCCTCAAGAACGACTACGTGGTCGGCGTCGCCGTTACACCCAAGGAGCACGCTGCCGGCGCCTATCGCATTCTTTCCGTCAGCGAAAACGGCTTCGGCA